>RFVE01000104.1 GCA_009922585.1 Planctomycetia bacterium | reverse complement strand
ATGGCCCTGCCGACGATCAAGTCGATCATTGACCGCGGCGGCAAGGCGGTGCTGATGAGCCATCTTGGCCGGCCCAAGGGCGCTGTTGACCCGGCCCTGTCGCTGGCACCGGTCGCCGCTCGACTTGCGGAACTGCTGGGCCAGCCGGTTGCCCTTGCCACCGATACAGGTGGGCCCGATTCAGTCACCAAGGCGGCTGCGTTGGCAGCTGGCGGGGTGTTGGTGCTGGAGAATGTGCGGTTCAACCCGGGGGAGAAAAAGGGGGACGATGCCGACTACATCGCCGGCCTGGCCAGCCTTGCTGATGCCTATGTTAACGACGCCTTCGGCACCTGCCATCGGACCGAGGCAAGCATGTATGGCGTGCCAAAAGCTGTGAAAGAGGCAGGCAAGCCGACGGTGGTCGGCTTTTTGGTCGACAAGGAAATTCAATATCTCTCGGAGGCTGTTGGTCAGCCGAAGCGACCGTTTGTCGCCATCTTGGGTGGCAAGAAAGTCAGCGACAAGATTGCCGTGATCACCAATCTGCTGACCATCTGCGACCATGTGCTGATCGGTGGAGCTATGGCCTATACGTTTTCGCTGGCCCAGGGAGGGCAGACGGGCAAGTCGCTGGTGGAGCCCGACAAGGTTGAACTCGCAAAGGAGCTGCTGGCGAAAGGAGGCGCCAAGCTGGTTCTGCCGGTCGATACCCACTGCGCGGATGACTTTTCAAGCGAGGCGAATAAACAGGTAGTCAAGGCGGGCGAGATTCCAGAGGGCTTTGAGGGCCTCGACATCGGTCCCGAAACGGCAAAAGGTGGCGGACGCGGTCGCCGCAGCGACGGCCAACGGGGCCATCACCATCATCGGTGGCGGTGACTCAGCTGCCGCAGTTGAGCAACTTGGCTATGCCGACAGGGTCAGCCATGTCTCGACTGGCGGTGGAGCGTCGCTTGAGATGCTGGAGGGCAAGGCATTCGAGACCGTGGCGATACTTGATGACAAGGTTTAAACCAACGGCCCGGGGCGTCCTGAGGGCGCCCCGGGCCGCCTGTGTGAAGCTGCCGCCGTCTTGCGAACAGTGTGAATTGCGAAACTGGTGCGGACCCGGCCGACGTGCAGCCACCGAAGCTAAAGGACCCGGACCAACGCGATTGAGTGTGGCACCTCCGCCAAAGGGTCGACGACAGATTCTTTTGGTTTGTTGGCTGGCGGGCTCCGCCATGCCAGATGTTGCTTTCGACCGAATCGACGACCGGGCTTCAATAAAGTTTCCTGGGTCACTCAAGGTCGTTCGGAGACCCGGCTGAATGGATCGGGCGGCAAACAAGGCCAGCCACTCGCCGGTGTCTGGAAGACCCCGTTCGTCACCGCGCTAAACGGTCTGCCGGCTTCCAGCGTGCGTCGTGGGCCCGGGAAGGAAGCGGGGAGCGGAAGCGACCGGACCGGCGGCACGGTGGACGCGGAGTTGCCACCGCCACCCGCCGGCTTCTAGGCGTTGCACCAGAACGGCTAGCTACAGCCCATGCTGTTACCGCAATTGTGGCAGAGATAGCAATTACCATTGCGGACTGTGATTGAGCCGCAGTTGTCACAGGCGGGGGCGTCGATCTGGAACTTGGCGAACTGACTTTGCCGGTCGGTCGGACTGGCCTGTGGATCCTCGACCATTTTAAGGCCGGCTCGTTCCAGGAGCGCCGCCGTGCCGTCCGCTGTCTGCCGCTTCGGCGCCGACAGGGTCGCGGCCCTTGCCGTCACCACCGCCTTACCATTGCCACCCGGGTGCCGACCCCGACTGCTGGTCAGCTCTCCGCTGCTCGTGTGCTTGCCGTTTGTGGCTTCCTGCCGGCCGTTCTGCCCGCTCGCCCTCGTGGCGGCGGGCTTGGGCTCACTCTCGCCATCATCTCCTGCAGCGGCCTCCCCGCCGCTGCTACCACCTGTCCGATTGGCTTCCCGGTAGCCTGGCAAAAACTCAGTGCCCATCCACCGGAAGATGTAATCGACCAGACTCTTGGCAACCGGGATGTCTGGGTTCTTGGTGTAGCCCCAGGGTTCAAACCGGGTGTGCGAGAACTTTTTGGTGTAGACCTCAAGCGGCACGCCGTACTGCAGGCTCATCGAGACTGCTGTGCCGAAGGAGTCCATCAGGCCCCCGATCGTACTCCCTTCCTTCGCCATTGTGATAAACAGTTCACCAGGGCGGCCGTCGTCATAGAGGCCGACGGTAATGTAGCCCTCGTGTCCACCCACGTTGAACTTGTGGGTGACGCTACGGCGGGTGTCAGGAAGCCGCTCACGGCGAGGCGCAGCCACCGCCTTCTCGGCCTTCTTGTCACCCTCGGTGCTGGTCGAGAGGGGCTGGCTCTCTTTTGAACCATCGCGATAGATTGCAATTGCCTTCAGCCCCAGCCGCCAGCCTTCGGTGTAGGCGCCAGCGATGTCCTCGGGTGTCGTCTCCCGTGGCATGTTGACTGTTTTGGAAATCGCCCCGGAGATGAACGGCTGGGCTGCTGCCATCATGGTCACGTGGGCTCGCCACTGAATTGATCGTTTGCCGAGTCGAGGCTTGAAGGCACAGTCGAAGACCGGCAGGTGCTGTTCCTTGATTTCTGGACAGCCCTCGATGGTGTCGTTTTTGTCGATGTAGGCAAGTACGTTCTCAACTGAGGGCTCGTCATATCCCAGTTTTCGCAGGGCCAGCGGCACGGTCTGGTTGACGATTTTCAGCATGCCTCCGCCGGCCAGCTGCTTGTACTTCACGAGCGCGATATCAGGCTCGATGCCGGTGGTGTCGCAGTCCATCAGAAAGCTGATGGTTCCGGTTGGCGCCAGTACCGTCGCCTGGGCGTTGCGGAAGCCGTGACGCCGACCAGCGGCCAGCACATCGTCCCAGATTCGCCGAGCGGCATTCTTCAGGGAGTCTGGGCAGGCCGCGTCAATCTGTTCGACGGCATCGCGATGCATCTGCATCACGTTGAGCATCGGCTCGCGGTTGGCTGCAAAGCCTTCAAACGGTCCGACTGCACCGGCGAGTTCGGCACTGGTGCGGTTGGCAGCACCATGCAGGATTGCGGTGAGGGCTCCGCAGAGGCCACGACCAGCGTCTGAGTCATAGGCCATGCCGTCAGACATCAGCAGGCTGCCCAGATTCGAATAGCCCAGGCCCAGCGGCCGATAGAGATGGCTGTTACGGGCGATTCGAGCGGTCGGATAGCTGGCGTGGTCAACCAGAATTTCCTGAGCGACGAAGAAGACCCGGCAGGCGGCGGCGAACCGCTCGACATCGAACTGGCCATCGGGCTTACGGAACTTCATCAGGTTGATACTCGCCAGGTTGCAGGCGGTGTCATCCAGGAACATGTATTCCGAGCAGGGGTTGCTGGCATTGATCCGGCCTGAATTGGGGCAGGTGTGCCAGCGGTTGATGGTGGTGTCGTACTGCAACCCCGGATCACCACACTGCCACGCACACTCAGCGATCCGATCCATCACCTCACGGGCTTTGTAGGTTGGCCCAGCCTTGGATGAGTCGGTGACCCAGCGGGTGGTCCATGAGTCGTCCCGCTCGACTGCCTCCATGAACTCATCGGTGACCCGGACGGAGAGGTTGGCGTTCTGGAAGAGAATCGAGCTGTAAGCCTCGCCGTTGAAGTTGGCGTCGTAGCCCCCCTTCTCAATCAAGACCCTGGCCTTCTTCTCTTCTTTCGACTTGCACTCGATGAAGTCCATGATGTCGGGGTGAAAGACCTTGAGCGACTGCATCTTGGCCGCCCGTCGGGTTTTGCCACCACTTTTGACCACGGCTGCGATCTGGTCGTAAACCCGCATAAAGGAGAGTGGGCCAGAAGGCTTGCCCCCGCCGGAGAGTTTTTCTTTTTCACTCCGAAGTGTTGTCAGGTCGGTGCCAGTGCCGGAGCCGAACTTGAAGAGCATCGCCTCGCTGCGGGCGAGGTCCATGATGTCTTCCATGTTGTCCTGCACACTCTGGATGAAGCAGGCACTGCCTTGGGGGTATTCATAGGGGTTTTCAGGCTGTGCCACGTCACGCCGGGCCTCGTCCCACCGCCAGTTGCAGGGAGCCCCCGTGACACCGTACTGGTGATACAGGCCAACGTTGAACCAGACGGGCGAGTTGAAGGCCCCGTGCTGGTGAACGCAGAGCCAGGCCAGGTCACGGTAGAAGTTCTCGCCGTCCTGTGGTGTCTTAAAGTAGCCGTCGGCAATGCCCCAGTCGGCAATCGTGCGGGCCACCCGGTGAACCAACTGCTTGACGGAGTGCTCGCGTTCAGGCGTGTGGATTTCACCGTAGAAGTACTTGCTGACGACAACATTGGTCGCCAGCTGGCTCCAGGCGGCGGGAATCTCGCAGGCCGCCTGCTCGAACAGCAGCTGGCCGTTTTCGCCTTTGATGGCGGCTGTGCGGAGCTCCCATTCCGTCGTGTCGAATGGACTGTCCACCTCGACCGGGCAGAAGGTGGGCTCGATGGCGAGCGGCGTCCGGGTCGGGGTGGCCGTTGAACCGCCGCCTGCGGCTGTGTCGGTTGCGGGGCTGGAGGATGAGGCAACCGGGGCGGACGATTCAAACTGGGTCATGGACAGTGCTCCTTTGGGAATTGGCCACACAGGGGCCTAACAAAGTATACTTGCGTATAGCCACTCAACAAGCCGTATCGTCGAATTCGCGTAGCCGGGATGAGTCCTTCACCCGGTTGGGAGCCCCAAAAAAACGCGAAAGGCGGAAGGCAGGTCCATCTGCATGCTATCGCAAGATATTGTGGTTTGTACCGTTTCGACCACTTCATATGGCCGGGGCGTGAATGTAACGGCGTGTCGGCTGACGTCAAGCAGAATTTTTTGGGGCCGCTCACGGACGATTTATCGTCCCTGTTTTCAGGCCCGAGGCGGTCTGCTGACATAATGGCACGATACACCCTTGAGAGGGGTTTTTGTGCGTGCTGCTGTGGTTGCCTCTTGGGGACTGCTGCCGCCGCCAAAAAAAGATGGGATGATGAGCCGCTTGGTCTCGCGATAATGCGGGAAGGCAGAAGCCGCACCGTACTGGATGGGATGCCTGTTCACCCCACGAACCGTCTGTTGGAGAGGGAGAGACTGCTATGAACACCTTCAGCCATGCCCATCAGCCGCTCGCCGGCATCAGAATGCTGGCATTCGTTGGCGACGCCTACGAAGACTTGGAACTCTGGTATCCCAAACTGCGAATTGAGGAGGCAGGAGGTCATGTCACCGTCGCTGGGACGATTCAGGGAAGCACTTATTCCGGCAAACATGGCTATCCGTGCACGAGCGATGCCGCCATCGGCGACATGGAAGCGAGTGATTTTCATGGGGTACTGCTGCCCGGCGGCTGGATGCCCGACGCTCTTCGCCGCGACGAAAAAGTACTGGATCTCGTGCGGGAGTTTGCTGCTCATGGCAAGCTGGTCGCCGCCATCTGCCACGGCGGCTGGATAGCGATATCAGCGGGCATCTACCGGGGGGTGCGGGTGACGGGCAGCCCTGGTATCAAGGACGATCTGATGAACGCCGGGGCGATCTGGGAGGACACCCCGGTCGTCGTCGATCGGCATTTTGTGTCCAGCCGCAAGCCGGCTGACCTGCCGGCCTTCATGACAGCGATCATCGAGATGCTCGCAGCCGTCACCGTTGTGTAGGCTGGGAACGTCCTGAAAGTCGTCACCGCCCGGAAGCATCTGCCGATGTCAGCCAAATCCCCGTCCACCAAGGCTATCGAAGACCGCATTCGCGGGGCGGGCCTGCGGTGTACCCGGGCCCGGGTGGCGGTGCTGGGCCAGCTGCTGCTGGCGACCGGCCCGCTAACCCATGCCGAGATGGCCGATGAGCTGGCCGACGAGGGCTATGACCGGGCGACGATCTATCGCAACCTCACCGAGCTCACAGAGGCCCAACTGGCTACCCGGGTCGATCTGGGAGACCATGTCTGGCGGTTCGAGCTGAAGCGGCATCATGCCGAAGGCGGTCTCGGTGAAGATCATCCCCACTTCGTCTGTACCAGTTGCGGTGAGGTCTCGTGCCTCGATGATGTCAAGGTGGCGATCACACCCAAGCCGGGTGGCGAAGACGCGGCAAAGCGGCCGGCGGCCGGCAAGCAGGCTGCGGGCAAAACAGCTGGTATCCGCGCAGTGACCGAGGTCTTACTGAAGGGCCAATGCGAAAACTGCAGCGAGGACTGAGCAAGCGTTTCAGTGCTGTGGGTCTGCTGATCATCCTGCTGGCGCTGGGGGCCGGCTGCGGTGACAGCAGCTCGCCCTATGTCGGCACAGTCCGACCTCGGCACGGCCCGCACGAACTCTGGATCAACAACTCCAGCGAACCGGAATGGCTGGACCCCAGCCGCTGCTCCGACAGTACCGGTGGAGAGATCATCTGGAACACCTTTGAGGGACTGGTGCAGGCTGACCCCGAAACCCTCAAGCCGCTGCCTGCCATTGCCACGAGCTGGGAGGTTTCGGATGACGGCCGTCGCTACACCTTTTTTCTACGGCCCTCGCAGTGGTCGGACGGCCGTCCACTGACGGCCCACGATTTTGTCTTTTCGTTCCGGCGGCTGGTCGATCCGCAGACAGCCAGCAAGTACGCCAGCAACGGGTTCATCTTCACCAGTGGGGCGGAGATTGCTCGCGGCGAAGCCAGTCCCGACACGCTCGGTGTGCGGGCCGTTGACGAGCTGACTTTCGAAGTCGAACTGGTCGATCCCCTTCCTTACTTTTTGAACTTCTTGAGCTTCTATTCCTTCATGCCGATTCCCCGGCATCTGCTGGAAGACCTCGACCGTCGAGGCATCGACCTCGATCTCTGGACTCGTCCCGAGCATGTCGTCTGCAACGGCCCCTACCGCATGACCGAGTGGCGGTTTCGGCAGCAGATGGTGTTTGAGAAGAACCCGCTCTATTGGGATGCCGCCAGCGTCTCGCTGGAACGGGTGCGGCTAGCGATGGTTGAAAGTGCAACGACGGCACTGAACATGTACGCCGCAGGTGAGTTCGATTGGCCCGGAGGCAACACCTCGCTGCCGGCAGAGTTCCTTGATCAGCTGGCCGGCTATCGGGACTTCCACCAGCATCCCTACCTCGCGGTCTATTTTTATTGGCTTAATACCAAGGCTCCACCGCTGAATGACGCCCGCGTGCGGCGGGCCTTGTCACTGGCGATCGACCGTGAGTCGCTTGTGAGGCACGTGACCCGGGGTGGGCAGATTGCCTCGGCCGACCTCGTCCCCGATGGCCTGGCTGGTTACGAGGGGCTGGGTCTGCCGGTGTTTGATCCGGAGGCAGGCCGCCGGCTGCTCGCTGAGGCGGGCTATGCTGATGGTGCCGGTCTGCCCCCGATCACGCTTTCGTTTAACACCTCGGAGGGGCATCGCCAGGTGGCAGAGGCCCTTCAGGCGATGTGGCAGCGTGAACTTGGCATCCAGGTGGAGCTTGCCAACCAGGAGTGGAAGGTCTTTCTCGCCAACGCCGAACAGATGAACTTTCAGCTCTGCCGGATGGGCTGGATCGGTGACTATGCCGACCCCTACACCTTTCTGGAGTTGCTCACCAGTGACTGCGGCAACAACCACTCCAACTGGTCGAACCCCGCCTATGACCGGCTGCTGGAGAAGGCCAACCGGCAGGCCGACCCTGCCACCAGGCTTGGCTTGCTCCGGCAGGCTGAGGCTCTCGCTTTGGGCGACCAGCCGCTGATTCCCCTCTATGTCTACAGCCGCAGCCAGTTGATCAAGCCCTATGTCCGTGGCATCTGGGGAAACCACCAGGACCGCCATCCCTGGAAGGCCATCTGGATCGACCCGGACTTCGATCCAACCGCCCCTGAGCATGCTCGGGCTGACGTTGTTCCCGCCGGTTCACGGTGAAGCAGTTCGTGCTGCCGGCGGTCAACACCCATGGCAGTGGCCAGCATGCCATGCCTGCGGCAGAATATGACCGCGGTGGGCTTGGCCAGCAAATAGTTGTCAGCACCCATTCTGGCGTCCCTGGAGGATGCCCCGCTCACGTCAGGCGTCCGCTCGCTCCCCAAACCTTCAGCTCAGCAGAACAGATGTCTCGCCGTCGCTCCATCATCATTGCCGTGTTGGTCAGCCTGACTGGTGCAGGATCAGTGACGTTCGCCGATCACGCTGGCCAGCCCAACATCGTCTTCTTCTTTGCGGACGATCAGACCACGGCAAGCCTCGGCTGCTATGGCAATGAGATCGTGCAGACCCCGCATCTCGATGGCCTCGCCCACCGAGGGACGCGGTTTCAGAACGCGTTCGTGAGCCAGTCGATTTGCTGGGTCAGCCGCACGAGCATCCTGACCGGGCAGACCGGCCGCAGCTATGGAACGCCAGGCAACCGGGAACTGGCACGGCCCGAGGCGGTGGCCAGCCTCTATCCTGATCTGCTCCGGCAGCATGGCTACCGCACCGGCTTCTTTGGGAAGTGGCACGCCAAGATGCCCGCTGGCTACCGGCCTGAAGACCATTTCGACACATTTGAGGCGATCGGCCGCAACCCTTATTACAAGCGGCAGCCTGACGGCAGCCTGCGGCATGAAACTGAG
>RFVE01000103.1 GCA_009922585.1 Planctomycetia bacterium | reverse complement strand
TTTGACCGCTTGGTCAGATGGCAGAACCAGTTGATCTCGACCGGCGTCCAGGCCTTTAAATGAAGCGTCGGATAGGCCTCGTGGAGGATGCGAATGATGTTGAGGTACCAGTCGTAATTCTTTTGGTGATGCAGTCCGCCGACGATGTGCATCTCGGTGCTGCCAGCGGCGACCGCCTCGCGGCCCCGCTCCAGAATCTGCTCGTCGGTCATCCAATAGCCCCGCTCCTCCCGTAGGTCGGCCCGGAAGGCACAGAACGTGCAGCGATAGACGCAGACGTTGGTGGGGTTGAGATGGGTGTTGATGTTGTAGTAGCCAGCGTTGCCGTTCTTTCGTTCACGAACGAGGTTCGCCAGTTCGCCCAGTTCGTGCAGGTCGATCGCCTCGTCCCAGAGGCTCTCGGCCTCCGCCGTTGTCAGCCGCTCACCGGCTTCCACTTTTTCGCGGATCGGGTCGATGGAGGGGCTCGCCTTGCTGATCATGATGGCTCCGGCTGGAAAGGGTTGTTCGCGCGTGACTCTCAATAATGAATGAAACCGCAGAGACGCTCAAAAACCAACTGCCTGAAAATGGTCCTCACAGCCAGAGGTCGAGACCGATGGCCGCCAGCAACAGGCCCCCGATGACCGCGTTGACGTTGAAAAATGCCTGGTTTACCCGGGAAAGATCGTCCGGCCGGACGATGGCATGCTCGTAGGCCAGCAGCCCGCCGATGGCGGCCACCGCCGTCCAAGTGATGCCGCCAAGCCCCGGGGTCACCGCTGGCAGGGCAACCAGCAGCAGGATCGTCACCAAATGCAGCCCCGCAGCTATCCGCAGAGCTCCGGCCACGCCGAAGCGACCGGGTAGGCTCTGGAGGCCCTCGTCAGCGTCGAAGCCGGCGTCCTGGCAGGCGTAGATGGTGTCAAAGCCCGCCACCCAGGTTGTCACGGCGGCAGCCAACACCACCGCCGGAAGCACGTCGGTCGGATTGGCTAAGATCAGCGGACCCCGGACGGCAATCCAGGCCGCCAAGGGCGCAAGCCCCAGGGCTGCCCCCAGCCAGAGGTGGGCGAGCGGCGTGAACCGCTTGGCGTAGCTGTAGCCGAGCAGCCAGGCCAGCACTGGCAGTGACAGGGCCACCGGCAGCCAGTTGGGGAGAAACAACAGGGTGGCCGCTACGAACAGGCCCCCCGAGATCACCACCAGCAGCGTGACGTCCCGGACACCCAGAAGCCCGGCAGGCAGGTGCCGGCTGAGGGTTCGCGGGTTGCGGGCGTCGATCTCCCTGTCAATCAGCCGGTTGAAGGCCATGGCTGCGGTCCTGGCAGTCACCATGCAGGCGAGGATGCCGGCTGCCAGTAGCAGCCAGTGCCCGAGCGTCTGGCCGGGATGCTCGGCTGCGTCAACCCGGGCGGCAATCAGCCCGGCCATGATGGCGAAGGGCAGGGCAAAGACCGTGTGGGAGAACCGCACCAGTTCAAGATAGCTTCGCAATGTGGTCGCCATCGGCGTCAGTTTCCCCACCGCCGGATGAGATCGTTTTCCACACCCATCTGGTCGCAAATCCGGGCCACGACAAAGTTGACGAGGTCATCCACCGTAGCAGCTCCGTGGTAGAAGCCAGGGGCGGCCGGCAGCACCACGGCACCAGCCTCGTGGATCGCCTGCATGTTCTTCAGTTGTGGCAGTGACAGCGGCGTCTCGCGGGGCACGACCACCAGCTTCCGCCGTTCCTTTAGCTGAACCTCGGCCGCCCGATGGATGAGGTTTTCGCCCATCGAGTGGGCGACGGCGGCCAGCGTGCTGCCGCTGCAGGGACAGATGGCCATGGCCCCGGTCTGGAACGAGCCGCTGGCAATCGGAGCCATCAGGTTTTGATAATGGTGGTAATGGAGCCGGCCGGTCGTTGGCGGCGGCTCACCCAGAAACTGTTCGATGTCGAAGGCCTTGAGATCGAGCCGGACGCCAATCTCCTGCTCAAAGACGGCCTGGCCGGACGGACTGATCGCCAGATGCACTTCCCGGCCAGCCGCCAGCAGCACCTGAAGCAGCCGCCGCGCATAGATCGCCCCCGAGGCTCCGGTCACACCAAGGACCAATGGCAGGGGGCGGGTGGCGTTCATCAGGCTGACGCTCCCGAGGCAGTGACCGCCGTCGCGGCAGGTTGTGCCGCCTTAGTAGCGATCGACAGGGTGGCGATGCCAAAGGTGAGGGGAATCTGCTCCACCCGGTCGAAGCCGGCCGCTTTGATCAGGCTCGCGAGCGCTTCACCAGACGGAAACTCTTCGACACTCTGATTGAGATAGGTGTAGGCGTCGGCGTGGTTGCGGGCGACGGCGTTGCCCAGCCGGGGCAGGACGTTGCGGAAGTACCAGAGGTAGGAGCGGCGGATCAGCGGATTGGCCGGCAGCGAAAACTCGAGGATTGCCAGCCGGCCCCCCGGCTTGCAGACCCGGGCCATCTCAGCCAGCCCCCGGTCGGTCTGGGCGATGTTCCGCAAGCCAAAGGCGACTGTCACGAGGTCGAACTCGTCATCGTCAAATGGCAAATCCATCGCATCGGCTTCGATCCATTCCACCGGCAGGTTGCGGTCGGCCGACTTCTCGACCCCTCGGTCGAGCATCGGGCGGCAGAAGTCGCTGCCGACCACACGAACCTGGGACCCGGCCTTGGCGGCATAGGCGAGGGCCAGATCACCCGTCCCCGTGCAGACGTCAAGGATGGCACCGCTAGCCGGCGGTGCGGCCCGGTTGACTGTCACCCGTCGCCACCAGAGGTCGATGCCGCCTGAGAGCATGCGGTTGACCGCATCGTACCGGGGCGCGATCTCGGCAAACATGCCGCGGACCTTCTGGCCACTTTTATCGACGGACGGGGCTGCCTGCGCTGCGATGGTCGATTCTCCGGGAGTCACCGCAACGCGGCCGCTCAGGACAAGGAGCTACAGTAGGCTGTTGACACGAAAATCGCCGTTTGCTGACGAAGAATCCATGCCTGCTGACATAACGTGGCACTGCCACCCACTGCACGATGATATGCCAGCCGCCGCTGTGGCGGGAGGTGTGGCCCTGGCCGAGGGGGCGGCCTTCGTCCTGCCGACTTCCTCAGTGGCGGAGGCCCAGCGGCAACGGCAGCAGCTGCCGCCGGGCACGCTGCTGGGCGGTGAGCGGGGGGGAGTCCGGATTGCGGGTTTCGACCTCGGCAACTCCCCTGCGGAGTACACGCCCCTCAGCGTCGCCGGCCGGGGCGTGGTGATCACGACCACCAACGGCACCGCGGCTCTGGCCCGCTGTGCCGCTGCCAGCGAGCGGCTGATCGGCTGCCTGGTCAACCGCGGGGCCGTGGCGGCGGCTGCGGTCAGGCTGGCTGCGGCCGGCAACGGCCAGATTCACCTGGTCTGCGCGGGCACCGACGGTGAGGTGACCGACGAAGATCTGCTCGGGGCGGGAGGGATTCTCGCAGCCGCCGCCGAACTGCTGCCTGTTGGCTCTCCTTTTCGCCACGATCTCGCGGGTGGGGCCGCCCTTGCCGCCTACCGTTCTCACGTCTCCGCCGCCGATCCGACCGCCAGCCTGGTCAAGGCCTTTACTGCTGCACCCGGTGGGGCCAATCTGGTTGAGCTCGGAATGGCGGCCGATCTGCCGCTGGCCGCAGCGGTCGATCGGTTCGGTGTTGTGCCTCGGCTTTGCCCGCAGACAGGGCATCTGCTGCCGCTGATAGCCAGTGGAGCGGGAGGCTGAACCGCTTCGGTAGACCGGTTTCTGGCGGGATCACTACACTCCGGCTGCCGCGGATTGGTCTGGCGGCACATTGTTTCGCATTCCCCGCTTGGTGCCCCTGCCTCATGACCCAGCCTGCTGATCAGTCCCGGATGGATCGCATTGTCTCGCTTGCCAAACGTCGCGGTTTCATTTTTCAGTCGAGTGAGATTTATGGCGGCCTCAACGGCTTCTGGGACTACGGCCCGCTCGGGGTGGCGCTCAAGCGGAACTTAAAGGAGTGCTGGTGGCAGGACATGGTCGCCGGCCACGACGAGTTGGCCACCCTCGCTGGAGCCCCATCGCCCTACGAGATGACCGGCCTCGACTGCACCATCATCATGCACCCGCAGGTCTGGAAATGCTCCGGCCACTTCGACCTGTTTCATGACTGGATGGTCGACTGCCACGAATCGAAGAAGAGATACCGCTATGACCATCTGCAGGGTCGCTGGGCCGGTCATCGCGACAAGAAGGTCTTTGTCACCACTGATGTTTCAGGCGACGACGCGTTACCAGACCTCATCGGCAGGGCTCAGAAGTTCTTCAAGTTGCGAGCCAAGCAGGTGGATGAGATCGTCTGGGAGGGGGAGCTGGTGCCTCTGGCCGGAGCGACGCCGGCCGAGGCGATTCCGCGGGCCGAGGCGCTCGCGCTCGCGGGAGTTTGAGCAGATGGAGATTGAGTTCTTCTGCCGGCCGGACGACTCGCGGGCCTGGTACCAGTTCTGGCGGGACCGCCGCTGGCAGTGGTACCTCGACCTCGGCCTCACCGAGGGGCGGTTGCAGCTACGGGAGCATGAGGCGGCTGAACTGGCTCACTATTCCTGCGGCACTGCCGACATTGAATATGCCTTTCCGTTTCTGGCTGATGGCGAGTACGGCGAACTTGAGGGCATTGCTCACCGCGGTGACTTCGACCTCCGCAGCCACATGGAGGGCAAGCTTGTTCGCCGCGATGGCGAGCTGGTCCTTGAGACCGGCCCCGATGGCAAGCCGCGGCAACGGGGCAGCGGCCGGGATCTCTCGTACTTCGATGACGTCAGCCGGGAACGCTACGTGCCGCATGTCATCGAGCCCTCGGCCGGTGCAGACCGGGCGGTGCTCGCGTTCCTCTGCGATGCCTACAGTGAAGACAGCGTGCCGGATGAGAAGGGCAACCCGCGGGAGCGGACTGTGCTGAAACTGCATCCGCGGCTCGCCCCACTGAAGGCGGCAATCCTGCCACTGGTGAAAAAAGATGGCATGCCCGAAGTGGCGACAGACCTCTATCGAAAGCTCAAGAAGCGGATGCCCTGCATGTACGATGAAAAGGGCTCGGTTGGCCGCCGCTATGCCCGGCAGGACGAGGCCGGCACGCCTTGGTGCCTGACCATCGACGGCCAGACAATGACCGACAACACCGTGACGCTCCGTGACCGTGACTCGCTGACTCAAGAGCGGGTGCCGATCGAAGAGTGCGTCGAACTGCTGACCGAACGGCTGCAATGAAACCGGCACTTGCCACCGTCTGTTCACTCGACTCGCCCTTGGAGACGATTCTGGAGGATTACGCTGCCGGGCAGTGCCGGGCGGTAGAACTCTGGCTTGGGCATGTCGAACGGTTTCTTGAGGGTAAACCGGTGGCCGCCCTGACGGACCTGCTTGCCCAGCACGGCACTGAACCGGTGGCGGCGACCTTTCAGGGTGGGTTGCTGACCAGCCAGGGCGAGGCTCGTCGCGAGCACTGGAGCCACTTCGAACAACGGCTGGCCCTCTGCCAAGCGGCCGGTATTCCGGCACTCGTTGTTGCCGGTGACGCCCACGGCCCGCTCTCGCCGCAGGACCTCGGCCGGCTTTCGGTCAGCCTGGTCGAGGCAGCCCGACGGGCGGCCGATGCCGGTGTAAAGCTTGCCCTGGAGTTCGACGCCCGGGCGAGCTTTCCGAATAACCTGCAGTCGACGGTTGCCTTGATTGAGGATGTCGGCCTGCCCTCGCTGGGCATCTGCCTCGACTGGTTTCAGTTCACCGTCGGTCCGAGTAAGCCGCTCGACCTGCACCTGCTCACTGCGGAAACGCTTGCGCTGGTGCAGCTTTCGGACATCGCTGACGTACCTCGCGAGATGGCCTCGGATGCTGACCGCATCCTGCCGGGCGAGGGCTGTTCACCGCCGCAGGAGTTGATCGGCCTGTTAAAGGCGATGGGCTATGCCGGGCCAGTCTCAATTGAGACCCACAACCCGCAGCTCTGGCGTGTGCCGCCACGGCAGTTCGGCGAGATTGCCATCACCGCGTTGCGGCGGCTGCTCGGTCAGGCGGAGATGGGGCCGGACGGCGGGGTTCAAGCCGAATGATTCGCCGCGGCTCTGCATGCTCGGTGAGCGTATTGGACTTCTGTTCGATCTCATCGATTGGTCGCAGGTCGTCCCCCTCGAGATCTTCCGGCAAGAGCTCGAAGTGCCGCACCGAGGTGAGGATTTCGATCATTTCCAGACAGTAGCCCTGGTGGGTTACCCAGAGGGCGGGATCGTAGCGGCGGAGATCGACCGAGACCGAGTAGGTTCGCAGGGTCTTCTGACGCTCGAGCACGTACTGCGGAAAGAACGACAGCGAGAGTTCCCGCAAGGTGCGGTAGATCGGGTCACGGTAGCGGAGGAAGGGACTGTTGCTTTTGGAGATCGCTCCCCAGTAGCGACCCCGTCGGAACAGGGCGACGACATGGTCAACGTCGTCTTCGCAGGCCCCCATGTCCATGAGCAGCGGCCGGCGACCGGCCATCCAGAGGGCACAGGCGGCAACGAATGCCCCCTCAACGCAATGGGCTTGCCGCAACCTGAGTACCTCAGCGACTGAGCGGGCGGTCTCACCATCGGGCTCGGTATTCCAGGGAATCTCGTTGACGAAGTCCTGAATCCGCTCGGGGGTGCGCAGTTCGGCCAGGGTCATCGCGGCCTCCTTTGTGAGGCCAAGCTTCCTGCCGACTGTCACCGCCTTCCGCATGCCACCTACTTTCTCGCCGTTGTGGCGTCGGCAGAAGCGACGCCGTGGCTTTTCCTTTGGGAAACCCCACGCAAACGTCCCTAAGCGTATCGCAATTCGTTCATAATCACCAATTGGGAACGGCGTTGGGACCGTTCGTGCGGACCGAACGGGTCGTCGTCGCTTCACCAGACGGTATCCTCTTGGTGGATGCTGTGGTCGGCGGACGCGGTGTTTGCCGCGGGCACATGGCGACCTTGAGCGTGTTGACAAGAGGAAAGATGGCGTCATGGCAGAACAGGCACCGGTAGAGACATCATCAGCAATCCGGCGAATTGACTTGCGTTCCGCCGGTGGACGGGAGGCGCTTGAGTCGCTGCGGCGAACGCTGATCTCGCAGGGCGAACTGGTCTCACCGGCTGGTCGCCAGCGAACAGTCGATGTTTTTGGAGAGCCGCTCACGCCGCGGCAGGTGGTTGAGCGGATCTGCGAAGATGTCCGCCACGACGGCCTCACTGCCGTGCTCGAGTACACCCGCACAATCGACCGTGCTGAGGTGACTGCTGACACCATCCGCGTGCCGGCAGCTGCCCTGGCAGCGGCCCACGCCGAAGTCGAGCCTGAGTTTCTCGCAGCGGTGCGGCGAGTGCGGCAGCGGGTTGAAACGTTTCAACAGGCAATTCTTGCGAAGGACGTCACCGTTGATCTGCCTGGCGGTGGTAGTTTGCGGCAACGGTATCTGCCGCTCGACCGGGTCGGTGTCTGCGTGCCTGGCGGAGCGGCCGCCTATCCTTCGACCTTGCTGATGACGGTAGTGCCGGCCCAGGTGGCGGGAGTGCCGGAGATCGTGGTGGTGGCTCCACCGACGAAGTTTGGCTCAGAGAACCGGCATGTGCTGGCGACCTGTCAGGAGCTGGGCGTGACCACAGTGCTGCGGGCCGGTGGTGCCCAGGCGGTAGCGGCAATGGCCTATGGGTTCGAGGGGCTTACACGGGTCGACATGATCGTCGGGCCGGGAAATCTTTTCGTAGCCCTTGCGAAAGAATATGTCTACGGCGATGTGGCCATCGATTCGATCGCCGGACCAAGTGAGATTGTGGTGGTGGCCGACAATGTGGGGAACCCCGAAACAATTGCCGCCGATCTGCTGGCCCAGGCTGAGCACTCGCCCGGGTCGGCCATTCTGCTGACCGCCAGCGAACCGTTGGCGGAAGCGGTGGCGGCCGCGGTCGATCGCCGGCTGGCAGTGCTGGAGCGGGCCGAGTTGACTCGCGACAGTCTGGAGCGGTTCGGCGCGATCGTGGTGACGACAAGCGATGAGCAGTCGGCAGCCCTGGCAGATGAACTGGCTGCCGAGCACCTGTCGATTGACACCCGCGACCCCGAGGCGACGCTAGCAACCATCCGGCATGCCGGGGCAGCCTTCCTCGGGCCGTTCAGCCCAGTGGCGGCTGGTGACTATGCCGCCGGCCCCTCGCACGTGCTGCCGACCGGGGGAACTGCCCGGTTCGCCGCCGGTCTCTCGGCCAATCATTTTCTGCGGAGCGGCAGCGTGATCTCGCTGACCCAGGCCGATCTCGCCGAAATGGCTGCCGACATCCAGCTGCTGGCCGACACCGAGGGCCTGACCGCCCACCGCCGCAGCGTCGAGGCCCGCGGCAGTCGATAAGTCACCGGTTTCCCGTAAGGCTTGAGCCCCTGGCCTGCATCGTTAACTGCAGGACCTTCACGCCTACCGGCAAAAAACCCCATGCTTCGAAGCCCGAAGCGCAAGCTGAGGGAAGCCGCGTTTTTTGATCCCGGAACGTATTCCCTCGGCTCGCGGCTCGGGCTTCCCGGAATTTTCTTCCGCTAAGCGGTCCAGCAGACCTTTCGGCTTTTTACATTCGCCTCCGGGGCCTGCACGCAAAAATATGCTTCGAAGCCCGAAGCGCAAGCTGAGGGAAACCGCGT
>RFVE01000102.1 GCA_009922585.1 Planctomycetia bacterium | reverse complement strand
ATCGACGCCGGTTTCGCGAAGGCGGGCGACGGCCACTTCTGCCGAGGTGATGTCGCCATTGCCGACAACCGGCATCCGGGAGACGTGTTGCTTGACCTCGTGGATCGCCCTCCAGTCGGCCTGGCCTTTGAAATATTGGGCGGCTACCCGGCCGTGGACTGTGAGACAGGCGGCCCCCGCCTCTTCGACCCGCTGGGCAACCTCAATCGCCGTCTGGCAGGTGTCAGAGCAGCCCAGCCGAATTTTGGCGGTGACCGGCGTGTCACCGCAGGCCTCGACGACGCGGGCGACGATCTGGCCCACCCTCGCTGGATCACGAAGCAGCCACGAGCCACTGTGGGCCTTTTCAGTGACCTGCCGCACCGGACAGCCGAAGTTGAGGTCGACCACGCTGACCTCGAAATCGCGGGCCAGTCGGCGTCCAACCTGCGCGAGGTTGTCGGGGTCGTTGTCCCACATCTGCACGGCGAGCGGCCGAGGCTCATCCCGAACGCCCCAGAGCCGGTCGGGATGTTCGCCGCGATTGGTCTCCAGCCACATCGCGCTGCGGGCGGCGATCATTTCGGTGGCTAACAGGCCAGCGCCGCCGAACTCGCGGACAACCTGTCGAAATGCATAGTTGGTGTAGCCCGCCATCGGCGCCTGGAGTACCGGCGGATCGACGACAACAGGGCCGATTGCCAGGGGTCGGACTGGCTGGGCTGTTGCTCCGGGGCTCACTGCGTCGGCACGATCTGGGGTTCGAGCGGTTGAAGATTGCTGGCTGGGACCACGGCGGCGGGTGGCTGCGGTGTCCAAGGTACCGGGCTTCCAATCAGCATTGAGATGTACTGACCATCCGGGACGGTGACATCGGCCACCGCCATTGCATATTCCGCAATGTCAAGATTGTAAGACGAGAGGGCATCGAGGAATTTCTGCCGCTGCTGCCACAGCATCTGGTGTGCGGCCAGCACCGATTCAATCGGACGGGTCCCGCGAGCATGATCCGCTTCGGCTTGGCCGATTGCCTTTTCGGCGGCCAGAACAGCCGTTGCCCGGGCTTCGACGGCCTTGTGCGTCTGCGGCAACATGGCATTGATGGACCGGATGCGGCCGGTAGCCGGGCGGGTGGCAAAAATGGCGGCGAAGTGGGTCTCGTAGGAACCGACCAGCGGGCGGTCGACTGGCCAAGGCAGCGGTTCGTTGACCGGCAGTCTGATCAGGTCAACCAGCTGTTGTTGGCTGGCGATCAGTTTGGCCCGGGTCTCTGCCTGTTCGGCCTGTGCCGCAGCGATTGCCACATCGAGCAGGCTACGATCGTGCGGGTCCCGGCCGGGGGCAATGAGCTGCAACTGCTCAAGTGACTGGGCCGCGAATTGCAGCCGTCCGTAGTCAGCAGAGACATTCCAATAGGCCTGAGTGATCCAGAGCCGACGGCTGCGGTCGCCCGATCGCTGGAGGGCCTCGAGCAGGGGCAGCGGACGCGAGTAGAGACCTTCGAGGCTTTGGCTGGCAGGAGCATTCCCGGTCGCCTGCCGCTCGAGTGGTTGGAGCACTTGTTCCAGAAGGGTTTCGGCGGCTGTCGTTGTCGGCGTGGCCGTGCCCGTAGCGGTACCAGCTGACGCGGTTGACGGTGGCTGAATCGTAGGTGGGACAGTCGGCGGTGAGACGGAGACTGCCTCGTCCGGCGGTGTGATCACCACTGAGACAGTGCCGTCAGCGGCGGGTGCAGCTGGCAGTTGCCGGGCCGGAGCAGCAGCCGGCGGTGGTGGTGAGTCGGCCATTTCGGCTGGGGGCTGTTGGGGCAGTTGCGTTGCTGGTTCAGCAGGCTGTTTCGGGCTGGCCGGCGGCTGCGGCTGGGTGTTGGCGGCGGGCTGCGTGGGCGAGTCGTCGGCAGAGGCTGCCGGAGGGGCATCTGAATCAGCAGTCGGCTGATATCCGCCACAGTGGTCGATCCGAAACGATTGAAAACCATTGTGTCTTCTGCTCGAGGGGAGACCGTTTTGAAGGTCAGACCTTCACACACGCCCTGCGGAGAGTCAACCGGAATCGTCAGGCAGGGCCTCTTCGAGAACTGTCGCGGGACGTTTTCGATGCGTCGAGGCGTTGCCCAGGCAACTTGATCACCTCCCCCAAGCAGAAGGGGTGGCAGCAGCGGGCCCGAAACTTTGGCTTCGTGTCCGCTGTTCCTCAGCAAAAACGGCAATGGAAGAGCAATGCTGTTCGGCACACAGGTTGCGGGCAATCGAATGGTTACCAAACGTTTCTCCATCCTGCCACGAGTTTTGATGGTGCGGCTCCACCTGTACCCGTGAGAAAAAGCCCATGCTTTGAAGCCCGAAGCGCGAGCTAAGGGAAACCGCGTTTTTTGAACCCAGACGCGCATTCCCTCGGCTTGCGCCTCGGGCTTCCCGAAGGTCCGTTTCGCTCAGCGTCTTATGAAAAACCGCAAGGCGGGGGCCCACGCAACGCTATCCCTGGGCTCGCGGGCCCGGGGGTTTCACGGTTCTTCAGCACCTCAAAAAGGACAGAAAATTCCTGCCGAACAGCATTGCCATGGAGGGCGTTTTTGCGGTCAAGCTGCCCCGGCAGGATGCCGGGCAGCAGCGGTCAGCAGCGGTCACGAACCTTTGGCTTCGTGTCCGCTGCTCACAGCAAAAACGGCCATGGAGGGCGTTTTTGCGGTCAAACTAGCTCGCGGCATCCAAGTAGGGGTCTTGGCTCATCTGGATGTGGGCCTCAGCCTTTTGTCGCTCCATGTATTCCAGTGCCCGCCGCTGCCGGCGGTGTCGGGCCTCGACCCGTTGCTGGGCCCGTTGAAAAAAGGCGACCAGCCGCTCGGGGTTTCCGTCAAGTTGCCGCTCGAGGCGGCGGGCAATTCGCTTGGCCCGGCCGGGGCCATAGCCCTCCACCAGAATGTCATCATCGAGGGCAAGAAACTGTCGCCAGGTGCCGGGGTCTCCCTGCCGGCCGCAGCGGCCGACCAACTGCCGGTCGATCCGGGCAGAGTCGTGCAATTCGGTGCAGATCACGTGCAGGCCACCGAGTCCTTGAACGCCCTCACCCAGTTTGATGTCGGTACCGCGGCCAGCCATGTTGGTGGAGACGGTGATCTGGCCATGGCCCCCGGCCGCTGCCACTATTTCAGCCTCAGTGGCGACGTTCCGGGCGTTGAGGACCGTGTGAGGGAGGCCGTCAGCAGCCAGCAGTTTTGAGAGGTCCTCGGACTTGTCAATCGATCGGGTGCCGACAAGGATCGGTCGGCCAGTGGCGTGAACCTCTTTGATGTCCTCGACGATCTTCAACAACTTTTCGTGATAGTCGCGGCAGACGACGGGTTTGAGTCGCTCGCGAATGGCGGGGCGGTTGGTTGGCACCACCGCAATGCCGACGTCATAGGTGCGGGCGATCTCACCAGCGCTGGTGGCGATGGTGCCGGTCATGCCGGCCAGATGCGGCCAGCGGGCGAAGAGGTCCTGGATGGTGATCCGGGCGGCATGTCCCCCGCGTCCCGCCTTGACCTCAATGCCCTCCTTGGCCTCGACCGCCTGATGGAGGCCGTCTCGCCACGACCGGCCCTCGGCAATCCGGCCGGTGAACTCGTCGATAATGACAACCTCCTCGCCGGATCCGTCTTCTTTCTCCCTGATCACATACTGCCGGTCGCGGATGAAGGCGATGCGAGCCCGCAGGGCCAGTTCAACGGCGTCGTAGAGCTCCAGCATGCTGACCGCATCGACCAACCGCGGCCGTTCAGCGGCCCGCACGAGGCTGCGGCCAACCCCAAGGAGTTCCGCAGATCGCTTCTGTGGGTCGTATTCGTAATGAACATCCTCGGCCAGGTCTTTGGCGAGATCACAGGCGAAGTGGAAGACGGCGGCCTTCCGCTGTTCGCGTTCGCCTGCCTCGCCGTCGGGTGAAGAGATGATCAGCGGCGTGCGGGCCTCATCAATCAGCACATTGTCGGCCTCGTCAACGAGGGCGAACCAATAAGGTCGCTGCAGCAGTTTCGATTCCCCAGACTGAGCTTCTCCGGTCAGGGTTGCGCCGAGGTTGACCCGGCCTTCTTTGAGTTCCCGCTGCATGAGCCGGTCTTTGAGAAAATCAAAGCCAAACTCTTTGGCTGTGCCGTAGGTGACGTCCTTGGCGTAGGCCGCACGCCGGGTGTCAAAATCCATTTCGGATTCGATGATGCCGACGGTCATGCCAAGGGCATTGAAGATCGGCTCCATCCACTCCGCGTCACGGCGGGCAAGATAGTCATTGACCGTAGCGAGGTGTGCGCCGCGGCCTGAGAGGGCGTAGAGCACGAGCGGCAGCGTGGCGACGAGCGTCTTGCCTTCACCCGTCTGCATCTCGACGATCGAGCCATGCACCAGAGCAATGCCAGCGAGTAACTGGACATCGTAGTGCCGCATGCCGAGGGTACGGCGGCCAGCCTCGCGGGTGGCTGCGAAGGTTTCGACAAGCAGGTCATCCGGAGGCTCACCGCTTCGGGCCCGATATGACAGCGACCGCCCCAGCCGCTTCAGCCGAGTATCGTCGAGGGCCTTCATATCGTCTTCGAGCCGCTCGATCTGATCGACGACCCGGTAGGTCGAGGCATTGATCGAAGACCGCAGTCGGGGGGCGAGCGAAGTGGGCCAATTCCAGATCATGGTCGCGGCGTGGCGGGGAAGGACATCACTCCTCATAACGTAGCAAAGGAGAGTCTGGTTCGGCTTCGTGCTCGCTGTCCCACCAGGAAAAACGGCCACGAAGGGCGTTTGAGAGCCTCAGCCGTCCTCTCGCGGCAGGAAGTTTTGATGGGGAGACTTCGTGCCAACCAGCAAAAAACAGTGCTTCGAAGCCCGAAGCGCGAGCTGAGGGAAACCCCGTTTTTTATCCAAGAGCCGAATTTCCTCAGCGCTCGTCTGGCTTCCCGGATTCCGGTTTCACTCAAGGCATCGTCAAACGCAGGATGCCGGGCAGCAGCGGCCCCGAACCTCTGGCTTCGTGTCCGCTGCTCACAGCAAAAACGGCCATGGATGGCGTTTTTGCGGTCCAGTCAGTACTTCGGCACTGACGCCGGGGTGGAACGCGCCGGTGGGACGGCGTTGGGGTCGGAGAAGGGCCACCAGCTGCCATTGGTCGTCTGCTGCTGAGGAGCCTGAGGGGGTTGTTGGTACTGGCCAGTCCACGGCTGCGGCTGGCCGGCGACGGGCTGCTGATAGCCGGCAGGTGGCTGCTGATAGCCAGCAGGTGGGGGCTGGGTTGGTGCAGCGGTCGCTTGGGGCGGAGTGCCATTGTAGGTTTGCGGCGGTGGCTGAACGGGTTGCCCGACTGTCGGTGTCGTTGGTGGTGGTTGCTGGGGTGGTGGTTGCTGTCCCTGCGACCAGCCCCACGTTGATCCGGCTGGTGCCGAGGCAGGTGGCTGGGTCGGAGCGGCGCCGGCCGGTGCTGGCGGTGGGTAGCCGGTCGCGGCGGGTGGAGGAGGAGCGCCGGTTGGTGCGGCCCCCTGCCAGGTGTTGGCAGGGCCGGGCATTGGTGTCTGGGCGTAGGAGACCTGCGGAGCGCCAACCGGGCCGTAGGGAGCTGGCTGGCCAACGGCCCCTGTCGCCGGTGGTGGCACCATGCCGTTACCATACGTTGGTTGGGTCGGTGTCTGGCAGCCGGCGAGGGAGAGCAGCAGCCCGGTGGCGATTGCTGCTGACGCGAGGGCCAGATACGCGCGGTGCTCGGCGATGGGCGAGCCAACGGCGTTCTCTGTGGCAGCAGGAGGCTGCGGATGTGAACCGGGCAACGAGGCTCCCGGCTGAAGTGGCTGAGGGGTTGTATGCATGTCATCGGAAGCCCGTGGGAGTGGCCTGACCCGCTGGGCGTGGTGAGAGCGGGGCCACTTTCGTGCGATCTGCAGCGGTGGGACAATACTGACTGCCCGGTTTGAATCCAGAGCAGTTCGTGCCCCCGTCCAGAATTGCCGTCGCTCGGCGGCCACAAAACTGCCACCATTCCAATCCGCACGCCTCCTCAGGCCCGCAATGCCCCCAGACCCCGTGGTTTCTTGCGATCTCGATTCAGCTGTTACCGGCAGACTCGTTGCTGATCTACGGCAGCAGGCAGAACGGCTCGGCTTTTCTCGACTCGGCGTGACCACCGCTGAGCAGCCGCCCCGTCACGAGCGACTGGTCTGGTGGGTCGGACAGGGGCTGGCCGGCAGCATGGAGGGCTGGCTGCAGAAGCACTTGCCGCTGCGGGCTCGGCCTGACAGCCTGCTGGAGGGGGCTCGCAGCGTGATCATGCTGGCGACAGATTACGTCTCGGGCGATGATCCTCACCGTCGCGACCCCAACCGGGGCCAGTTGGCCCGCTATGCCTTGGGCGATGACTATCACGGTCTGCTACGGCAGCGGCTCAATGAGCTTGGGGCGTGGCTGGAGCGGCAGGTGCCGGGTTGCCGCTGCCGGGGGGTGGTCGATTCGGCACCGCTGTCGGAACGGGAGCTCGCCGCCCGGGCTGGCCTTGGCTGGTTTGGCAAGAACACGATGCTGATTGACCCGAGGGCTGGCAGCTATTTTTTCCTCTCGGGGCTGCTGACCACGCTCGACCTGCCGCCCGACGAGCCGATCAAGGTGGACCACTGTGGCAGTTGCACCGCCTGCCTCGATGCCTGTCCAACGGACGCGCTGCCCGAGCCGCGGCTGCTTGACGCCAACCGCTGCCTCAGTGCGCTGACCATCGAGGACCGTGGGCCGGTTCCCGTCGAGTTGCGGAGCGGCTTCGGCAACTGGGTCTTTGGTTGTGACATCTGCCAGGAAGTCTGCCCTTGGAACCGACATGCCCCCGGCACGGCTGAGCCAGCCCTGCAGCCATCAGCCGACGGTGGCACGCTGTCGCTTCTCGACCTGCTGGCCCTTGACGCGACCGGCTTTCGCGCGAGGTTTCGGGGCACGCCGCTGCTGCGAGCCAAACGTCAGGGGCTGCTGCGGTCGGCGGCGATCGCGTTCGGCAATCATCCGAACCCCGAGCAGGCGGCAGGGGACAGCCTCGAGATGCTACGGCAGCGGCTGGCCGATGACGATCCCGTGATCCGCGGCGCCGTTGCCTGGGCGCTTGGGCAGTGGCGCCGCCGCAGTCCGAGACTGGCCGATGGCATCGTGCCGATGCTTAGGGGGCGGCTGGATGTGGAGGCCGACGCGACTGTCCGCAGCGAACTCGAGGCGGCGCTAGCGTGAGGAGCTGCAGCTACTCTTCGACAGTCTCGTCGATGTCTTCCGACGGGTCTCTGCCGGGGGCGTCTGTGGCATAGTGGCGGGCGAGTGCCGCCTGCCAGTCGGCGGTCGTCTTGGCGGCAATGAAGGCATCGCGGACGGTCAGTGGCTCAGGATGAAGCCTGGCGTACTTGATGGCAAACTTCCGCATGCTGCGACCGGCAAGCTGCTCGCCATGCAGGTCGACTGCCAGGCGAAAGTGCTCGGTCAGGACCTCCCGCTGTTCGTGAACACACGGGGGTGTCAGCGTTGCCGGGTTGGCCCCGCTGAGCAACGCGAGCGTCTGCTGGAAAATCCAGGGGTTACCGATCGCCCCCCGGGCCACCGTGAGGCCATCAACTCCGGTCTGGGCAAGCATGGCGAGGCAGGCCTGCGGTGAGAACAGATCGCCCGAGCCAAGAACCGTGCGGCCGCCGGCGTGCTGCTTAACCCGGGCGAGGAAGCTCCAGTTGCTCGGGCCGTCATACCGCTGCACCACGCTCCGGCCATGCACCGTGATCGCCGCGACGCCGCGCTCAAAGGCACCGTCGAAGATGGCGAAGAACTTCTCCTCACTCTCAGCGGAGTCGTCGATGCCCCGCCGCATCTTCAGCGTGACCGGCAATTGGGCGGGGACTGCGTCGCGGACTCGGCCAACGATCTCAAGGGCTGTCTCGGGCACGCTCAGCAGATAGCCGCCCCGGCAGCGTCCCAGCACCTTTTTGACCGGGCAGCCGAAGTTGATGTCGATGCAGTCGAAGCCGGCTTCGACAAGGCGACGGGCGGCCGGAGCGAAGTCATCGGGGTTGGCCCCCATCAGCTGGCCACCGACCGGGTGCTCTTCAGCGGCGATTGCCAGCCGGGCCAGATTGCGGCGGTTGGTGCCGACCTGAGCAAGGAACTGGTCGAGCATCACCTCGCAGAGGGTGTAGGCAGCGCCAAACCGACGGGCCATGACCCGCATTGGCAAGTCACTGTAGCCGGAGAGGGCTGCCTGCACGACCTGTGACTCGAGTCTGAGTGGTCCGAGCTCAAGTGGCCGCAGCTGTGGCCGGCTGCTGGCCAGGGCCTGAGTGTCGACTGCAGGAGAGGTCACGACAACACCGGGCAGAGGTCGAACCAGGTCCGGCCCTGGGTCTGCATCCATTCGTCGCTGACGGACGGTCCCCAGTCACCCGGTTGATAGACAGGAATGCCGGGCATGTCGACCGAACTCCAGGCGCGGACGAAGGGGTCGATGATCTCCCATGACTTTTCAACCTCGTCGGCCCGCGCAAAGAGGCTGGCGTCACCGGTCATGCAGTCGAGCAGCAGCGGCTCATAGGCCTCCGGCAACCGGCCGGCAAACTCACGGGAGTAGCTGAACTCTAGGTCGGTCAGCCGCAGCCGCATGCCGTCCCCCGGCACCTTTGTGTGAAAGTGCAGCTGAATGCCCTCGGCTGGTTGAATTTGGATGACCAGCCGATTGGCCTCTCGCTGCGAGCGGTGGTTATCCGTGGCAAAGAGCTCTAGCGGCGGCTGCCGAAAGCCGATCACGATCTGGGTGGTGCGGCA
>RFVE01000101.1 GCA_009922585.1 Planctomycetia bacterium | reverse complement strand
GCAGTCATTGGCCTGGCTGAAAGAACGTTTTCCTCAGGTGAGCTTCAGGGAGATCAACGCCGCCATCGGCGGCACTGGCTCAAACCTCGGTGCCTTCCGCGTTGGGCAGGATGTGATTGCCCGGCAGCCCGATCTCGTCTTCATTGAATTCGCGGTCAACGATGGCGGGGCCGCCCCGGAGCAGATCAAGGCGACGATGGAGGGAATTGTCCGCCAGATTCGCCGGGCCGATCCAACCACCGACATCTGCTTCGTCTATACGCTGTCTGAGTGGATGGTGCCCGACCTGCGGGCGGGGCTGTTTCAGCGATCAGCCTCGGCGATGGAGGCGGTTGCCGACCACTACCAGATCCCGACAGTCCACTTTGGCGTTGAGGTGGCCCGGCGACTGGCGGCCGGGACGCTCGTCTTCAAAGGCGAGAAGCCGACGCCGTTTGATCCGGCGACCGAACCGATGCTGTTTTCGACGGACGGGGTTCACCCTCTCGTTGAGACCGGCCATCGGCTCTACACCGAGGTGCTCGCTCGATCGCTCGAAACGATCGGCCAACTCGGCTCAGCCGCGAAACCGCGGCCGCTGCCGACACCGCTTCAGCCCGACAACTGGGAGCAGGCCAAGCTTGTCCCGATCGGCCCGACGATGGTCTCCGCCGGCTGGGAGCGGACGCTGCCCGAAAACGACACCCTCGCCAAACGCTTTCGCAACCGGATGCCGGTGCTCTGGCGGGCGACGGCTGCCGGGGCGACTCTGCGATTCCGGGTCTCCATTCCGACTGAGGAGGGCGTGACGGGCCGACAGGTCTCCGTCTACGACCTGATTGGTCCGGGGGGTGGCGCGGTGGAAGTTCAAGTCGATGACGAGCCGGCCCGGAAGGTCAACCGGATCGACGGCTACTGCACCTACTGGCGGATCGCCTCCCTGCCGATCGGTCGTCTCGACCCGGGCGACCACGTCATTGAGGTCCGCCTGCTTGCAGACCGGCCGCACAAGGAAACAATCCTGTTTGAAAGGAATCGACCAGATCTGGAGAAGCAGCCCGAGAAGTACGTCCCAAATCAGTGGTATGCCTCGGCCCTGATGGTTTTTGGCGACGCCTCGTCGCCCTGAGGCCCTTCGGCGGTCTGCCCGGAGGGTTTCGAATCTCACTTGCTGACCGGGACGTGCCGGGGTACTTCCGGAGCCTGGAGCATCTGCTGCGTTACTGTGTCCGGCTGGCCTCCACGCTTCAGTGGCTGTCTGTCCCGCCAGGGGTGGGAAACAGACCTGAGCGGGTTCGCTACACCCTGCCTCGGCACAAGCGTGGGAACTCGGTCGGCCCGGGTCGCAGGTGAAAGTTGACGCAGCCCGGGGCTAGCGGTGTCAGCGAGCTGACGCCGTGGACGGCGAATCGACCTCGATGTTTTTCTCGATCAGGTGAAGACGGTTAATCCAGCCACTCACGCCAAGCTTGCCGAAAAAGCGGCTGGCCGGCATATCTGCTCACATGGTGGGCACGGCTGTGAGCGCTGACGGTTGAAAATGCTCACCGGTCTCCTTGAGCGACCCCGGCTCGTTTGTGAGCGTCTGTACCTCGGCCCCATTCAAGCCACTCCTGCACTCTCATGGCCGGTGATTTCTGAACCGTTGTCACGGAGAATGTGGTCGGTCGCGTCTCGGCGGACGAACGAGGCACTTTAATGGTCACCCATCAGGGCCTCGCCTTATGAACGCCAGCTAAGAAGGCTGCCATGCAGTCGGGAGTGCTTGGTGTGTTTTTGCAGAAAAATATCTATAATCGCGGCACGTTCGGTTCCGGCGATTGGCCGTCGTTTTTAACCTTGAGGCACATGGTTCATGACTACTTCGATGACAATTCTTTCCGAGAAACTGCATGAGTATCCACAGCACGATGTCATCGATGGTGCCAACAGCGCAGCAGCAGGGATTCTGGATGACTGCCTGAACAAGAACGATGGGGCTCGCTCATCCTGAGTCCGTGATGGGCGAGAAGATCACCGCCTTTTCGACATCACTCTACGGCGAGCCGACCTGGCCGATTGTGTCAAAGAAATTCGACAATCTGAATCCAATCCCACACCATCTTCATTGGGCAAAGTGGGAGGTTTACGACATCAACTCGTTCGACAACCCTGGAGTCAGCCCGTCGCATTATCACACCACGGCCATGGGACTGTACCCATTTGTGACGAAGGACCAGTTCCTCGCCTGCATGAAGCGGTTTGGTCAGGGCGAGTACAACGGAGTGCGGCACTTGTCACCGCACGTCATGATGCAACTTGATAACGGCTTCGTGATGCCGAATGGGGTGCTGCACTCGCCGACGAACCTTTGCACGCATGAACTACACGTCACGATGGACGAGCACTTTTTGGCCGAAGACCTCACGCTTGATGGACGTATCGGGGCAGCAGACGCGTTCTATGCCTGTCGTGAAGAGGACTATCCGAAGGATCGGCACGAAGATTGGGAGTACCTGGTCGAGAAATTCGACTTCGAAGCCAATCAGGACCCCAACTTCGTCCTAAAAAATTCACGGCCGGCCATCACTGCCGAACAATTCACCACTGACGGAGTCGATGCAAAGTGGATTGTTTACGGTGATTTTCTTGGTGACCAAAAGTGTTCAATTCTCAGAATCACTCTCCAGCCTGGGAGCAAAACAACGTTTTGCCCGGAAAGCCCTGCTCTGTTCCACACCAACGCCGGGAGTGGTCGCGTTGGAAAGCTTGAGGTCCGCTATCACCACGACATGATTCTTGGCGAAATCTATCCCGAGATCGGATTCATCACTCAGGCAGCGCTTTCGAAGGGTGGTGTTGAGATCCACAACACGGGCAGTGAGCCGCTCGTGTTAACGTTCGATTTCCCACAACAGGCGCATTCAAAGACGCCAGGTCTTCACTAGCACGGGCGGGCTCGTCGTTTTGAGTCGAAGCTTTCCCTCGAGACACCTTGGCGTTTATGGGTGTCGCCCGAGTGGACTGGCGTTCGTCATCATTCGCGGGCGAGGAAGCATGGATTGCTTTTTCGCGGTAAGCCATCTCGCTTGACCATTGAACGGGCCCACCAACATCGCCCGAGGGCAAGCGGGCGATTCGCTCTTCCGCAAAGTTCTTCTTTCCCATCCAAAAAACGCCCTTTTGGATCAAGAAACAGGGAGAACGTCGGGGGGGCGGAGGTCACCGCAGCCTGCTGCGTCAGACCTTATCCACGGTCAGGGAGACGAATCGTTAGACTTTAGACCGGTTCAAGGACAACCGAATAATGATGACCAAGTATTTCAGCAGCCCTCGGAAGAAGCCATTGGGCAGGCAGCAGGCAAGTGCATGCCTTGTGCCGCTGCTCGTGCTGCTGAGCCTTGCAGTCACCGGCTGCCGTCAGCCCAAGTCTCAGCCACCGCCTCCTGCCAACCTGCCGGCCGAGGTCGTGGTCACTACGCCCCGTGCTGTCCAACTGCCTGAATACCTTGAAGTCACCGGTCGCATTGATGCCGAACGGGTTGTCGACATTCGCAGCCGGGTCACCGGTTATCTCACCAAGGTGGCCGTTCAGGACGGCCAGTTCGTCTCGGCGGGAGACCCGCTCTATCAGATTGATGACCGGCCCGCGCGGGCGAAGCTTGACGAAGCCGTCGGCGTTATTGAACGCCTGCTGGGCGAGCAGCGGTTCCTGAAGGTGCAGGTTGACCGCTTTGAGAAACTGGTCGCCAAGGGGGCGGCAAGCCAACAGGATTACGATAGCTACAAGGCAAAGCTCGAGGAGAATGCCGGCAGCCTGACTGCAGCCCGGGCGCAACATGAGGCCGCCCGGCTGAATGTCGAGTTCTGCTCCATCACCGCGCCGATCACCGGGCAGATCGGCCGCACGCAACTGCAGGTCGGCAACCTGATTTCGCAGGACACCTCCACTCTCACGACGATCGTGTCGATCAACCCGATCTTCGTCTATTTCAACGTGGATGAGCCGACCTTCCTACGGGTGATGAACCAGGCCCGTGAGTCTGGCCGGGGCCTGGGCATTGGCCGCCGGGCGACGACGGCAGATGTCGGGTTGGTCGATGATGTTGACCGGAACTATCCCTACCGTAGTGAGATCGATTTTCTGAACAATCAGGTCGATACCAGCACGGCGACAATCACGATGCGGGGGCGACTCGACAACCCCTATTCAGCCGACCCGGCGGCCCCCCGCCCTCCATTGTTCCGGCCAGGCATGTTTGCCCGCGTGCGGCTGCCGCTGGGTGACTCGATGGAGCGAGTCTTCGTGCCGGAGGCCGCCGTCGGCAGCATCCAGGACCGCAAGATCGTCTGGATTGTTGGAACCGACAATCTTGTCTCGGCCAGGGAGGTGACGCTGGGGCAGAAACTCGGCAGCTGGATCGCTGTGCTCTCGGTCGACTCATCCCGGCCACTTGCGACTACCGACAGCATCGTGATTCGTGGCCTTCAGCGATGCCGGGAAGGCAAGCCGGTTAGCCCGAGTCCGGCCGCTGACGAAATCCTTGATCTGGCAAGTCTCGTGGTGCCGGCACCGGCGGCACCAACGCGGGCCGTCGAGCCGCCGGGCCAAGCCCCAGCGGCAAGCCAACCCGCTCTTCAGCCAGCAGCTGCTGCGGGCCCTCCAGCCAACGGCCTGCCCTCGCTCCCGCCTGCCGCCGAGCCCCTGCCCCCGCCGGGTAACCGATCGCCGTGATCTCGCGATTCTTCATCCAGCGGCCGATCTTCGCGTCGGTGATCTCGATTGTCATCACACTGGCCGGCGGGGTGAGCCTGCTCTCATTGCCGATTGCGCTCTTTCCGCCCGTCGCGCCCCCCATTGTGCAGGTGACCTGCCTCTATCCGGGTGCCAACGCGGCGGTGGTGACCGACACGATTGCCGCCCCGATTGAGCAGCAGGTCAATGGCGTTGACCAGCTGCTCTACATGCAGTCTCAGGCGACTAATGACGGCTATTACGTGCTTCAGCTCACCTTTGAGGTGGGAGCCGATGCCGACCTGGCGCTGGTGCAGACGCAGAACCGGGTGCAGCTGGCGATGCCACTTTTGCCCTTGGTCGTGCAGAAGCAGGGCGTGAGCGTCAAAAAGCGATCCCCCGACATCCTCATGACGGTTGATCTGTTCTCGCCTGACGGGCGGTACGACGACGTGTTCATGAGCAACTACGCGACGGTGCACCTCCGCGATGAACTGCTGCGGTGCCCCGGTGTCGGTGACATCTTGCTACTCGGCCAGCGGGATTATTCACTGCGGATCTGGCTCGACCCGGAGCAACTCGCCTCCCGGGGCCTGACCTCTCAAGACGCCCACGATGCGATTGCGGCCCAGAACGTGCAGGTGCTCGGAGGTGTTAGCGGCCAGTCGCCAACGGCTGACGGCCAGCAACTGCAGCTGGCGGTCGCCGCCACCGGGCTGCTGTCGACGCCCGAGGAGTTCGGGGCGATCGTCCTCCGAGCCGATCCAACCGTACCGGGGACGCCGCTCGTGAGGCTGCGGGATGTGGCCCGAATCGAACTGGGTGCGGCCAGCTATGACCAGACCTGTCGCTTCAACGGGCGACTGGTGGTGGGGCTGGCGGTGTTTCAGCTGCCCGATGCCAATGCCCTCGAAACCTCTTGGGCGGTCCAGGCAAAGATGGCCGAGCTGGCCACCCGGTTTCCTACCGGGCTTGAATACCTCGTCACGTACGACACGACCCCGTACATCACCGAGTCGATTGTCGAAGTGGTGAAGACCCTCCGGGATGCGATTCTGCTGGTTGGGCTCGTCGTGCTGCTCTTTCTGCAGAATTGGCGGGCGACGCTGATCCCGCTGGTGGCTGTGCCGGTGGCCATTGTGGGCACCTTCGCTGCCATGGCGGCCATGGGCTTCAGCCTCAACACCCTCTCGCTCTTTGGGCTGGTGCTGGCGATCGGCATTGTGGTCGATGATGCAATCGTTGTCGTCGAGAATGTCGAACGCTGGATCGGCCAGGGGCTCGACTCTTATGCGGCGGCAGAACGGGCGATGACCGAGGTCACCGGACCCGTGATTGGTGTGGCGGCGGTGCTCTCGGCTGTGTTCGTGCCCTGTGCGTTCATCGGCGGGGTGACGGGGCTCTTCTTTCGGCAATTCGCGCTCACAATCGCCGTGTCGACCATTCTCTCGGCGGTCAACTCGCTCACCCTGAGCCCGGCGCTGGCCGCCATCCTGCTGCGGCCGCACGACGCCCCCCCCGATTTTTTTCAGCGGCTGCTTGGCTGGTTGCTGGGCCCAGTGTTTTGGGCCTTCAACCATTGCTTCGACGCCCTCAACAAAGGCTACACCCGGGGGGTGGGGGCCTTTGTCAGACATGGCCGGCTGGCGGTTCTGGCCTACCTCATCCTCGTGTTTCTCACCTGGCGGCTTTTCGCGGTCTATCCACAGGGCTTCGTGCCCCTGCAGGATCAGGGCTATCTGGTTGCTGCGGTGGAATTACCCGATGGGGCGTCGGTGCAACGTACCAGCGAGGTGCTCGAGCGGGTTGATGCCCTGGCCCATGAGGTGCCTGGCATTGCCGATGTGTTCACGGTGGCAGGCATGTCACTCGTCTACAACGCCAATGCGCCACATTGGGGCTCGCTGTTTTTGATGCTCGATGAATATGAAAACCGCCGCACCCCCGAGACCTCGAGTTTCGGCATCATTCGAGCGCTGCAAGCCCGCTGCCGTGAAGAAATCCTCGACGCGGAAGTGGGTATCTACCCGCCGCCTCCGGTCAAGGGCATGGGCATGGCCGGTGGGTTTAAGTTTTATCTGCAGGATCGGGGCAGTCTCGGCCCCCAGGTGATCCAGGAGGCGAGCCAGAAACTTGTGGCCGACATGGAGGGCTGGAAGCTTCCCTTTGTCGCAGGCGGCTATCGGGCTGACTCGCCGCAGTATTTTCTCGATATCGACCGTGACAAGATTCGCGGACTCGGCATTCCGCTGTCAGCGGTCTTCACGGCACTCCAGCTCGATGTTGGCTCCTTGACCGTGAACACCTTCAGCCGCTTTGGTCGGACCTGGCAGGTCAAGGTAATGGCTGACCAGGGCTTCCGTCGCAGCCTTGAAGACCTCCGTGAACTGAAGGTGGTTGCCCGCGACGGTGGTCTGGTGCCGCTGGCCTCGGTACTGGAAGTCCGCCAGTCAATGGGGCCGTCGATCATGATGCGGTACAACCTCTACCCGGCAGCGCCAATCGTGGGGATCCCCAATCCCTTCGAAGGTGGGTCAGTGCTTATCGACCGGGTCGCCGCCGCCACCGAGCAGCTACCCGAAAACTTCTCCTACGAATGGACCGAGGTATTTCTGTTGCAGATTGCGGCGGGCAACACGGCGGGGCTGCTGCTGGGTCTGGGAGTGATTCTCGTGTTCCTGGTGCTGGCGGCACTCTACGAAAGCTGGACGCAGCCGCTGGCCGTGATCCTGGTTGTGCCCCTCTGCCTGCTGGCAGCGGTGATCGGTTTATTGGTGGCGTTCCTGCCGATCGACATCCTGGCGCAGGTGGGGCTTGTTGTGCTGGTGGGGCTCGCCTGCAAGAACGCGATTCTGATTGTGGAGTTTGCCCGGCAGCTTCACGAAGAGGGGCACGACGCTCGCTCTGCAGCGATTGAGGCCAGCCGGCTGCGGCTGCGGCCGATTCTGATGACCTCGCTGGCTTTCATCCTAGGAGTGGTGCCCCTCGTGATTGCCCGGGGGGCGGGGGCCGAACTCCGCTGGTCCCTCGGCATCACGGTCTTCAGCGGCATGATCGGCGTAACGCTCTTTGGGATTTTTCTGACACCCGTTTTCTATGAAAAACTGACCGGGCTCAGCGACCGCTGGCGGGCACGCCGGCTTGAACCGGAGGCGACGGAGGCATGATTGCCGGGTTCTTCATCGAGCGGCCGATCTTCGCATCGGTCATTTCAATCGTGCTGGTGCTCTGTGGCGGGGTCGCTGCTGTCAGCCTGCCAACCACCCAGTATCCGGACATCACGCCGCCGACCATTGAGGTTTCGACGGTCTATCCCGGGGCGAATGCCGAACTTGTCCGCGACACGATCGCAGCGCCGATCGAACAGCAGGTCAGTGGGGTGGAAAATGCCCTGTCGCTCAGTTCCCAGTGCACCAACGACGGCCGCTACCGGCTCACCATCACCTTCGCACCGGGCACCGACCTCAACATGGCCCAGGTGCTCACCCAGGTGCGGGTCACGCTGGCGATGCCAAGCCTGCCTGACCTGGTGCAGCGGGAGGGGGTGGCCGTGCTGAAGAAGTCACCCGCCGCGATGATGATCGTTAACTTCACCGCCGCCCGGGATGCGTCCGGCCAGCCGCTCTATGACGAGATCTTCCTTTCCAACTACGCCACGATTCAGATTCGTGACGAACTGCTGCGAGTCGAGGGGGTCGGTGACATCGACTTCATCGGGCAGCGGGACTACAGCATGCGGGTCTGGCTCGATCCGGAAAAAATGGCCGCGGTCGGCCTCTCGGCAGGAGACATTCGCACTGCGGTTGAAAGTCAGAACTATCAGATCACCGCCGGCAGCGTCGGCCAGCAGCCGGCCCCACAGGGCCAGGCCTTCCAGATTCCCCTTTCGGCGGTTGGCCGGCTGGTGACGGTCGAGGAATTTGGCAACGTCATCGTCAAGGAGACACCGTCGGAAGACGGCGATGTGGCGGCGGTGATTGTGCGGCTGCGGGACGTGGCCCGGGTTGAACTTGGTGCGCAATTCTATGACCAGGTCTGCCGACTCGATGGTGAGCCGAGCGTGGGCATGAACATCTATCAGTTGCCTGGCTCCAACGCGATCGCCGCTGCCGCCGCCGTCCGGGCCAAGCTGGCGGCGCTGGGGGAACGGTTTCCCAAGGGGCTGGAGGCCCGGGTGGTCTACGACACCACGCCCTTCATCGAGGAATCGAAGGCCGAGGTGCTCAAGACGCTCCGCGATGCCACGATCCTGGTGGCGTTGGTGGTGCTGCTGTTTCTTCAGAACTGGCGGGCCACCCTGATCCCGCTGATTGCAGTGCCGGTAGCAATCGTCGGCACGTTTGCCTTTATGGCTGCGCTGGGGTTCAGCCTCAATAACCTGT
>RFVE01000011.1 GCA_009922585.1 Planctomycetia bacterium | reverse complement strand
GCTTGAGCAAATGACCAAGCTCCAGCCAAACTTCTATTCGGTTTGGGACTTCCAGGCCCACAACCTTTCTTACAACATCTCCGTGGAGTTTGACGACTACCATGACCGCTATGCCTGGGTGATGAAAGGCATTGAATTTCTGCGTCAGGGCATCTTCTTCAACACTCGCGAACCTCGGCTGCTCGGCCGAATGGGCTGGTTCATCGGGCAGAAGATCGGTCGAGCGGATGAAAAGGTGCAGTACCGTCGGCTATTTAAGGCTGACGACGACTTCCATGAGCGGGATCGGCCGGGCCGGACGCTGGCGGAACGCGACAACTGGCTGGTGGGCCGCGAGAAGTACCTCGCTGGTCAGCAACTGGCCGACTCCGGGGCACCGCTGAAGACGACGGCACTTATTTTTCACTCTGAGCCGATGATGACCGCCATCAACTACGCCCGGGCTTTGGCGGCAGACGGAATTTTTGGTGAAAAAGCTCGGGATGGCTGGACGCTAGCTGGTGAAGCGATGCGGCGGTACGCCGTTCGGGAAATTCCGACCAGTTGGAATGTGCCCATCCGGCTGGGCCTCCGGGAAGCCGAACTGGCTCGGGCCGAACGGCTGGCTACTGAGCTGGAAGAACTGCTTCCTGGTCGGTTTGCGGCCCTGGAGGCAGAACGGAAGGCTGGCCTCAGTGATGCCCAACGTGAGGCAATAGAGACTCCTCCGTTGGATCGGACTGAACAACAGCAGCAGTTGGTTGCAGAGGCCGAGCAAGCAACGAAGGTGACCTGGCCGATGGTTGCCCGTGACGCACCCGCTGACGCCCGTGAGCAGGCAAAGGAGCTGGCAGCAGAGTACGTCGAAGCGAGTGAAACCGCCGAGATCATCGACCGTTATCGGGACATCGTGAACTTCGACTTTTGGCGGGCGACTTGTGAGATGGAGGTGACCGAGCCTGCGCTTCGGGCCAGAGAGGCGACCTGGCGCGGCGAAAAAGACTTCGAGGCTGCCCGGCTGCGACCGGCGAAGCAGGCATTTGAGGAGGCCTTCGCCGCCTGGCGGGAGGTGCTTGATCAGTCGGATGTGCTGCGAGAGGACGCCCTCACCCGGGATGACCTCCAGGAGATTGTCGACCAGTACAGGGAGGTGCTGGAGCAGCTCGATGAGCCCTTTCCGAGCCCCTTCGTGCTCGACGACGTGTTGGACGGCCAGGGGTAACAGCCGTTGCAGCCTCCTACCGCGGTGCTGTGGGAGCGACAGCTTCGTAGGTTCGCCCGATTGCCTGCGACTGTGAGGCTGCCAGCTGATAGAGCCGCTCGCCAGCAGGAGTCGGATAGCTGCCGGTGATGCATGCTTGGCAGAGCTGGTTTTCGGGCAGGTCGATGGAGCGGGCGACAGACTCGACCGGTAGGTAGCGAAGGGAATCAGCCCCGAGAACCTCGGCCATTTCGGTTTGTGCCTCGGCGGAGAGACCGCCGCCCCGCAGGAACCGCGGGGCAAACAGTTCATCGATCGTCGACATGTCGATGCCATAAAAGCAGGGAGCGACGATCGGTGGGCAGGCAATCCGAACGTGGATTTCACGGGCCCGTCCAAGTGACCTCATCCGGCCGAGGAGCACCCGCATGGTGGTGCTCCGAACGATTGAGTCTTCTACGAGGATCACCCGTTTGCCCTCCAGCACCTCCCGGAGCGGCGTGTACTTGCTCTCTGCCTTCTGCCGCCGGCTGGCCGCCCCATCGATAAAGGTGCGGCCCGTATAGCGATTTCTGATCAGCCCCTCGACGCTTGGAATGGCCAGCCGGTAGGCCATGGCGTCGGCGGCGGCCTTGCTGGTATCTGGAACCGGCACCACTACGGTGTCATCGTCGATCGGCACGGTCTCCAGGCGAGCCAGTTCCTCTCCGAGCCGCTTGCGGGAAAGGTACACGCTGCGGTCGTCCATCGTGCTGGCGACGTTGGCGAAGTAGATCCACTCAAAGAAACAATGAGCTCGGTTGCGTGCCGTTGCAAAGCGTTCGGTCCGAAGGCCGGCTTCATCGATCACCAGGGCGGTACCCGGTTCGAGCGAGCGAATGGATTCTGGTGGAAAGCCGAGGTTCAGCAGGGCCACACTCTCGCTGGCAGCTGCCACGAGCTGGCCGTGCCGGGCATATTCCAGTGGCCGGATACCAAGGGGGTCACGGGCCAGAATCATTCGGCCACAGGCATCGAGCAGGGCCAGGTTCCAGGCTCCGTCGAATCGGCTGGCGAGTGTGGCGAGCAATTCGGCGGGGGGAGGGGCAGCGTTCCCCGCGAGTTCCCGGCCGATGGCATGGAGGATGACTTCGGTGTCGTTCTCACGTGCCAGATGATTGTCATCGTCGGCCAGAATTTCATCCCGTAGCTCTGGGTAGTTGGCCAGTTGGCCATTGAAGCCGAAGGAGAACCATTTCCTTTTCTGGATATGGGGCCGCTCAAGCGGCTGGGCATAGCCACGGTCTTCGGCACCGCAGGTCGCATAGCGGACATGGCCGATTGCAGCCCGGCCACAGTGCTGGGCCATCAGGCTTTCGAACTTGCCGCGGTGGCTCATCCGAAAGACTTCGCTGACACTGCCGACCTCCTTGTGGGTGGCCAGCAACTGGCTGCGTTCAGGGTGCCAAACGGTCATGCCTGCCGAGAGTTGTCCCCGATTCTGGATGTCAAGCAGCATGCGGGGAATCAGCCGCGAAACCTCCTCGGGGCCCGCAGGCGGGCAGAGGTCGCTCACCTCACCACCCGGCAAATGGTAGACGGCCGCGAGACCGCACTCGTGTTTGAGATCGCTCACCGGGCCCTCGATGTGGCGGGGAATTCGGGTCAAGGTGGGTTATATGCTGCCACAAGCCCTCGCCTCAACCATATGCTCCGGGTAGGCGGCAGAACGCTGGTGCTGGCGTTCGAGTGGCCCCCGCGAACGGGGTGAGGGTACGATGGCCGGCCTGCCGGCCGTGGTGGATGCCCGGTGGCCGACCTGCAACGATTCAACGACCATGACTAGCCTCTCTCGCTCGGACCTGATTGCCGCATCCCGCCTGATCGTCGTCAAAATCGGCAGCCGCGTGCTGACGACCTCCGATGGACTGCTGGACACCGATCGGATTGCGGCCATTGGCCGACAATGTGATCGACTTCTGGCTGCCGGCAAGCAACTGGTGGTGGTCAGTTCGGGAGCTGTCGCGGCTGGGATGGGGCGGCTGGGCCTGTCCCAACGACCGCGGACCCTGCCCCGACTGCAGGCTGCGGCTGCGGTCGGCCAGAGTTGCCTGATCGAGGCCTACGAGCGGTCGCTGCGGCCCCACGGCCGACATGTTGCTCAGGTGCTGCTGGTGGCGGAGGATCTGCAGGATCGCCGTCGCTATCTCAACATCCGGGGTACGCTGCGGGCCTTACTTGACGAGGGAGCGGTACCGATCGTCAATGAAAATGATACGGTCAGTGTCGAAGAGTTGCAGACCTCGTTCGGTGATAACGACCGGCTGGCGGCCTTGGTGGCCACGCTACTGCCGGCTGATCTGCTGGTCTTACTATCGGATGTGGCCGGACTCTATGATCGGGCTCCTGAAGCGAAGGGAGCGTCCGTGATCCCGCTGGTGCCGGCGATCGATGCCGCGATTGAGCGGCTGGTCCGGGACCGCGCCAGCGGGCTGTCCAAAGGCGGGATGGCCAGCAAACTGGCGGCAGCCCGCATGGTGACCACCTCTGGCTGCCACTGCGTCATCGGACCAGGGAAGCGGGACGACGTGCTTGAGGCGATCTGTGGCGGCGGAGAAGTAGGAACCCTCTTCCCCGGCCGGCGGGGTACCATGCCCGCCCGCAAACGCTGGCTGGGCTGGTCGGCACCGGCGAGTGGAACGCTGGTGGTTGATGCCGGTGCCCGGCGTGCGGTTGTCAACGGCGGCAGCAGCCTGCTTGCGGCTGGGGTGCTTTCCGTGTCCGGCAGCTTTGGGCCGGGCGACATTGTGACCCTGGAAACACCAGATGGCGGGGTCTTTGCCCGGGGGTTGGTCAACTACGCGGCGGCTGACCTCGACAAAATTCGTGGGCTGCAGACTGAGCAGGTACTCGAGCGACTGGGCCGCTGCGGCTGTGACGCAGTGATCCACCGGGACGATCTTGCCGTGATCCAGCAAGACCAGTCGCTGCTGCCCGATCGGGCTGATCCGCTTCCTGAGACCATGGGCTAAATCCGCCGATGCTTGAACAGCTGTTGATCGTGCTAGCACTGATCCTCGCCAACGGATTTTTTTCTGGTGCCGAGATGGCGATTGTCGCCAGCCGACGGGGGCGGCTGCGGCAACTGGCCGAGCAGGGGGATCAGGCGGCCGCCAAGGCACTCGATTTGGCCCTCAGCCCCGACAAATTTCTGCCGACCGTCCAGATCGGTATCACGCTGGTTGGCACGCTGGCAGCGGCCTACGGCGGTGACCGGGTGGTCAGTGTGCTCGCTGAGTGGCTGACCACCAACGGATCAGATGCCATGAAGACTGCGGCCCGACCGATTGCCCTAACCGTCTTTGTCGCGCTACTCTCGTTCTGCACCCTGTTGTTGGGTGAGTTGGTGCCGAAACGACTGGCCCTGCGGCGGGCCGAGGACGTTGCCCGTCTGGCTGCCCCAGTGATGCAGATCTTCGCGGCTGTCACCCGGCCATTGGTCTGGCTAATGGGCATCTCGACATCAGCGGTGCTGTTCCTGCTGGGCGCGCACAAGCAGGATGGGCCGAGTGTGTCGGTAGACGATATTGAGCATCTGCTGGAAGCAGGCCGGGCCGAAGGGGTGCTGGAAGCGGTTGAGCAGGCGGTGGCGGCCGAGGCCCTGCGGCTGGGTGAGCGGACGGTACGCGACATCATGCGGCCACGGATTGACCTCGACGCGATCGATATCGACACACCTTCGGCTGAGGTGCTCGGGGCGATCGCGATGGCGGGCTACTCGCGGCTGCCCGTCTACGAGGGGTCACTCGACCAGATTCTGGGCTACGTCTCGATCCGTGATGTGCTCCGGCAGAACTGGATGGGCTGGCCGATCGAGCTGAGGAAGATGCTTCACAAGGCCCTCTTCGTTCCTGAGACGATGCCACTCGACCGGCTGCTTGAGCTCTTTCAGAAAGAGCGGAACCAACTGGCGATTGTGCTTGATGAATATGGCGGCACCGAAGGCCTGGTGACGCTCGAAGATGTGATGGAGGAGCTAGTCGGTGAGATTCGGGATGAGCACGATGGCGACGGCGACAGCGACTTCGTCGTGCGCGAGGACGGCTCGTGGCTCATCGATGGAGGTGTGTCACTTGATGATCTGTTTGAGCGTCTGGCAATCCGCGACCCGGGCGGTAGCCGCGACTACTCGACCGTCTCGGGGCTGGTGCTCGATGAGCTGGAACGGATTCCCCGGGTGGGTGATGCCTTCGAGTGGAACAGCCTCTCGATCGAGGTGGTCGACATGGACGGCCGCCGAATCGACCGGCTGCTCATTCGGCCGCTTGCGAGCCCGGGCTAACGGATGGCAGATCGAGACGGGCCACCGCTGCCGGCTGGTCATTCCGCTGAAAGACTGCCCGCCAGACCGGGGCCCCGGCCAGCCGAGTTCGCCGTTCGAAATGGGTGCGGTAATCGCTGCCGGGGCCCCCGGCCGGCTCTTCGGCCGGAGGGCCGAAACGGCCGGTGGCCGCGGTCGCCACCACTGCCTCCTGAAAGTATTCTTCGACGTCGGTCCAGATGTGCAGTTGACCGGTCGAATCAAGGAGCCTAGCGGCGTGCGCAAGGAACACTGGATTGAGGATTCGCCGCTTACGATGGCGAGCCTTCCACCAAGGGTCGGGAAAGTAAACGTGGACGGCACGCAGGCAGCAGTCGGGCAGCAGGCTGCTGACTAGCTGCATGGCATCGCCGTGAATCATTCGGCCGTTGGGGCAGTTGGCGGCTGCCAGTTTGGCGGCTGCCAGCCGGGCGTAGCCGCCGCTGACCTCGATGCCGAGATAGTTCGTTCCAGGATTGGCCGCAGTGGCTGCCGCCAGAAACATTCCCTTGCCTGAGCCGACTTCAAGCTCGACCGGGAACGAGGCCGAAAACAGGCTGACAGGATCGAGCGGTGCGGCCAGTTCCTCCGGCCGGAGCAGGTGCCGGGAAAGGTCGAGATCGGCAGGGGGTTTCCGCGGGGGACGGCGGGGCATTGCTGGCCGTCAGGCGGTCGGAGCGGGGGGAGTGGCGGCCTGCTGCTGGGCCGTCAGAAAATCGACTGGTAACGGCACGCCCTTGATCAGGCCCTCAACGACGATGCTTTCGTTGACGAGACCCTGGAAACGGCAGACGATCATTGCCTTGGGTCGGACACGGACACGCTCCACAGCGATCACAAGCCGGTCACCCGGCCGTACCGGCTCGCGGAACCTGACCTCTTCAAGGCCACCAAAGCCGATCATCTCGGCCTCCAACAGCCGATACTTTTTTGAGAAATAGCTGGAGAGCTGGGCTGCGGCTTCGCACATCATCACGCCCGGCATGAGCGGGACCGCGGGAAAGTGCCCCCTCACCCAGAACTCGTCGTGCCCGACGTCCTTGTAGCCGACGCAGAGGGCCCGTTCGAGATCCTCATGAACAATCGCAGTCAGCTGTTCCATCTCGAACCGCTGCTGGTTGTACCGGCGGATCTCATCGATGTCGGCGATGACCCTGTCGAGGTCATAGTCGCTCGGCGGGATGATGAAGTCGCGGGGGGGCACGGGATGATCTTTCTCCAGAGGGTACCGATGAGAAAGTGCGGAAAACAATCAGGTCTTGATGTGCTTCCGCTTGGCCTTACGGGCCTTACTATTGGCCGGGCGGGAACCGTGATTGGCTTTTTTGAGGGTGCGGTGTGGCTTGGACATGGTAGTGAGTGCTTTGAAGGTTGGGTTGCCGGAACAAATCTTCAGAATCAAGCACCATACCATGGCCGCAGCAGCGGTGCCACGGGGGACGGCTTCGGCCCCGGGAGGTGCCGGCAATCCCGAGAAAGCCTACGGAAGGCGGTCTGAGGCCTGTCGTTCGGCTTCGAGCGCTTCGCGGATGGAGGTGCGAAGAATCTCGACGAAACTGGCAAGCAGGAAGCCGAAGATGCCGCCAAGTACGGCTGACGATCCTCCCCCTAGAATCACTCCTGGAAGCGAAGCAGAGGTGAGGGTGGCCAGGGCCATACCACCGGCAATGCCCCCGACAACGCCTCCGATGCCCGCCGACACCGGTAGCAGCCGGCCGACCCTGGTTCGCTGCTCCAGATGAGTTCGGGGAAGCGCGGGGACGGGGGCGGACTGAAACCTACCACCACGTCGGGCGAGATCACGGTCGGTCGCCTCCTGCATCCGGGTGCCGATTGCGTTGCCGGCAACATGCATGCCGATGCTCCCGAGCACCACGATCGCGGCCAGCCAGCCAGCCAACCCCAGCCAGTTGATGGCGGCAAAGGCAACCGCCAGCGCAACCGAGAGCCAGAGAAATGTCGTGAGTCGCATGAATCTCAGTTGATCAGGTGCAGGTGTACGCGTACACCATCTATCATAGGCAGCGGTGCCAGACTGGAAGCTGGGAGCGGTAGCGACGGGGCGGGCAGCACGTTTGACGTCGTGCTCCCGTTTGCTCAAGACAACGCACGTCGCAGTCACCCGGCGACAGGACGCCGCCCATCAGCACCAGCAGATGGCTGCGAACATCAGCTTCGCATCCATACCTGCGCCCAGGAAAGTCGAACTCGATGTCCGAGTTCTTCGTGAACTGGCATCTCCTACTCAATCGCGTCGGCTTTATAGATCGGCAGCAGTCTGTAGTAGACCTCAAGCGTCAAGATTGCCAGCGCTGTCTGGGCCAGTCGGCCAGCTGGGGCGAGGTGCCGGTCGCGAGCCGTCTCTTTCGTTGTCCCACGGGGATTCACCAGGTACCAGCTGCCGATCTCACAAGCTTTCCCGCCAAAGGCGGGATGCCGGGGATCAGTCAGGCTCGCCTCGGTGGCCTGCATCATGACGAGGTAGTCGCGGTTGCGGCGATTCCAATGAGGCCAGGCCGGATGGTCTGTCTGGCGGAGAAGCTGGGCTAGATAGAAATTGCGATAAAGCTGCAGCGCTGGATGTGCCTTCGATTTCAGCAGCTGATCGACGCCGGCAAGCAGCCGGGGATCATTCCGCTGCCAGCCGGTGTAGAGCCGGCAGAGCAGGCCGATGGCTGAAGTGCACTCGTTCGGCTCGCGGGTTGTCGAGTTGGCATAGGAGGCGAGGTAGTGGTAGCGGGTCAGGTCACGTTCTGGTTTTGGGCCCGGTTCGGTCACCAGCCGGGCTTGGCCGCGGGCGACGGGAACTGGTGGGGCGAGGCTGGTCAGAAAGCGATCGACGTCACGGAACACGTCGGAGTGAATTGGTACACCGGCGATTTGACTGCTTTTTAGCGCGATAACCTGCCACCCGGTCACGGTCATGTCGCCCGGCTGGCCCGGCTCGTACCGCCAGCCCCCTAGGGGATGCTGGTGTTTTGTGAGAAAACTGGCCAGAGCGGCAACGTACCGCTCGAGATCAGGATCACCGGTCATGCCGAAGGCCTCAGCGAAGACCAGCGAGGTGATGCCATATCCGTAGAGATCGCCAACAAAGGTTGGAACAAAGTCGGGGGCGTCAGCGTGGAGTTCCTGCAACTCAATATCGAGTGAGGCCTTCAATTGTTCGATGCCGCGGTAGACAACTTCTTTGTATGGTCCATCGATGTGGGTATTGCCCGCGCCGAGGAAAGGCAGCAGGGCAATTGCCGTGCTGGCCTTGGTGCGACCCTCGATGTATCCCTTGCCACGACATTCGCACCGCTGGCCCGGATTGCCGAATGTGTCAATGCAGTGCGGCTGCATGAAGCTCCATGAGCCGTCGGCAGCCTGATGACGGGCCAGCCAGAGCAGTCCCCGCTCCACGGCCATCTCGCTGGCAGGCGATCCGCCCCGGGCAATGGCTGCCTCACCCCGGGCGGCGCCCGACCGCTTGCCGATTGCCTGCCTGGCGTCGGCGGCTGTTGCCCTGCCACCTGCGGCTGCCGCAGCGGCCAGGCCGCCCGGCGGCCCTTGCTCAGTCGGTGGCTGCGGCTCACCAATGCCGCGGGGCTGGGCCCCCGCAACCTTCATTGCGGCTGGTTGAACAGCGGGCGGGAGGCGGGTCGGCTCGGCGGAGCTGTCGTCCGCCATGGCTTCAGGATTCTCTGCCGGCGGCGTGTCCTCGGCCATATCGTCGGCGGGCGCATCGGCCGCCTTTTCCTCACTCGCTGCTGCTGCGATCACGGTTGCCTGAGCATCATCCCCTCGTGTTTCACCGAAGTCTTCGGCGTCCGCTGGCCCGAAGTCGAGCACCAGAGGTGCCAGACGCTGCGGCGGTTCAGGCTGCTGCGTGGCCCAGAGTGTCAGCAGGATGGCTAGCACCAAATGGCCAGCCAGACTGAGGTAGATGGCGCGGACCCCCACGTGCTCGGTGGCCTGTTCGAGCCACGAGACGGCAGAGGCCGGTTCTTGGGGAACCTCTACGGATTGTGCCGGTCGTTCCGGCATGGGGCGGTCCTGGCACGGGTGAACTGGTCGGTGGCGGCCTGTCGCAGCCGCCGCCGGGAAAAAACACAGTCATTTTCTCATCGACCCCCCGGCAGCGTCGGCTTCATTGGATCGAAAAGCCAGCGGGTTGCGGAGCCTCAGACTCCCCTCTATTGTAAAAGGCCGCGCGGACGACATCCGCGGCGGCCCCCCAAGAGACGCAGTCATGGCCAAAAGCAAGAAAAAACTCGAAGTTGTCCACCTCGTCTGTGAAGAAACGGGCGACATGAATTACACCCTACGGCGAAAGACCGGTGGGGAAAAACTGCATCTGAAAAAGTACTCGCCCCGACTGCGGCGGCACACGATGCACAACGAGAAGAAGAAAAAGTAGCGTCCGGCAACAACTGGTGGCCTCTTTCAGTCCTTGGCATTCTGCCGCACTCGGAGCAGCAACTGCTCAAGAGGAGCAGGATCGCTCACGAATGCTAGGCCGATGACTACCGCGAGCAGTGGCATGCCTGGTAGACCTTCCCGCGGTAGCTTCACCAGGTCCTTCAGTGTTGTGACGGCGAGATCGGCCCCGCTGGCGACAGCCTGCTGCGAAAGCTTGGCGAGATCGTCGGCTGAGTAGGGGTGATGGTCGGGGAAGCTCGTAAACCCGACCAACTGGTGTGGCGGCTCTTCAAGAAGCCCTCGGAATGGAACAGGGTTGCCGATGCCTGCAAAGCCGAAGAGCCGGCGGCCTTCAAGAGTCTTCAGCGGCAGGCACCTGCCGTCGGCTGCGCGGAGTTCGCGTGGCCGATGCTCAGTCTCTAGCCAGGGTATCTGCCGCAGTCCCAGATGCTGCTGACAGATCGCCCGGATCTGCTGGCGGGTTTTGACGGGAACACGATCCGAGCGGGTCAGGATGATCGCGTCGGCCCGCCGCATTCCCGCAACCGATTCCCGCAGCAGCCCGCGGGGCAACAGACGGCTGCAGCCGAAAGGGTCGGTGGCATCGATCACCAGCAGGTTCAGGTCGCGGGCCAGCCGGCGATGCTGGAAGCCGTCATCGAGAATGATCAGCGAGGCGCCGCTGGCGGTTGCTGCAACGGCTGCCTCAATTCGCCGACGGGCGGCATGATGGGGAACATCGGGCAGCAGCAGTTCCAACTCTGCCGCCTCGTCACTGCGTTCTCCGGCAGCCACACCGTAGCCACGGCTGACAATTGCCGGCCGCCAACCATGTTCGGCTGACTGCTTTGCCAACCAGGCGACCAGCGGCGTCTTGCCGGTTCCGCCGACCGTCAGGTTGCCGACCGAGATGACCGGCACCGTCGCCCGCTCGACAGCCAGCAGTCCGGAATCAAACGCCAGGTTTCGCAGGCTCACGGCGGCTCCATAAGGGACCGCAGCTGCCGCCAGCCCGGCCCGGGCGACGGCGGGTAATAGCCCGGTTTGACGACCGTCAATGAGCCGGCGGAAGCGTTCAGCGTCGGGAAGCATTCGGTTTTCAGCCCCCAGTTGGTCCGCCAACGGGTTTTTTCAGCCACGGACCGTACAATAGGAGAGGTTTTCAGGCGGCGTCAACGCGGCTCGCGGCGATGTGAACCGCCAGCCGATGCGCCGATCGGCAAAACGATTTGTGAAGTGGGTTCACGGCCGTGCACGGGGCTGGTTGGTCGCTGCCCGGCGATGCTGGCGTGATAACGCGCGTTCTCCCCGTTAAGCCAGTTCGAGGCAAATGATGGCAACAGTCGAACAGCAGCCGGGCCGAGTTCTTGCCGTCTCCGATTGGCCTGACGCCGAGCGATCGAAGGCGTCGCTCTACCTTGCGCAACGATTGGCTGAAACCCGGGCCGACTTCAAGAGTGTTGCGGTGGCAGGCGTCACGCTGAGCCTCGCTGTTGCTGGGTTCGCCTGGCTGGGGCTGGGCATTCTGTTAGAGCATTGGTGGCTGGCTGGCGGCATGCCGGTCTGGCTGCGGTGGACCTGGCTGTTGGCCGGTCTGGCGGGTGCTGCCGCCGCGACGGCGCGGTGGCTTGTTCCGCTGCTTCGTTATCGGGTCAATCTCGTCTATGCGGCACGGACAATCGAGCGGGAGTTCCCAGAGCTTCACAACGATCTGGTCAACGCCGTGCTGGTGCAGCCACAGGGCAATGACTCCCGGGCCGATCGTATCGCCCGTTTTCTGGATCACCGGGTTGCCCGGCAGCTGAAAAGTCTGCCGGCGGAAGGTGTGATCGATAAACAGCATCTGGTGCGACTGGCTGCCGTGCTGGCGATGCTGGTAATTGCTGCATCGCTCTACGCACTGCTCTCGCCAAAGAATCCGTTTGTTACAGCGGCCCGATTGCTGGCGCCGTGGTCATCTTGGTCAGCGCCTTCTCGGGTGACGATCGAGGCGGTTGAATGTTTTTGGACGACCGCAGCTGAGGATGTGCGGCTGGCCGAGTTGGGGCAGCCGGCGGCTGGTGAGCGACTGTTCGATCCTCGCAGGCTGCTTGCCATACAGCAAGATTCCATCAGGCTGGTGCGAGGTCGACAGCTGGTCCTGATGGCCTCGATTGACCATCTCCGCAGCGACGAGATTCCCACGGTTGGCGTCACACCGTTGCTGGATGATGGCAGCGTTGACCGGCGAGCCGAGCCCTGGGAGGCGACGCTTCGACGGGCCGCTGAACCGGACCGCTATCTCGTCCGGCTGCCATCGGCCGCAGCTGGCCTCGACCGGTCGGTTCGGCTTAGCCTGGCTGCCGGTGATGCCCGCGCGAAGCCGTTGACTGTGATGGTGATAGACGCCCCGTCACTGTTGGTCCGCGAGGCGGAATACCGTTTTCCTGCGTATACGAACCGCCCTCCTGAGACCCGTCAATGGCAGGGCGATCTGCGTGGCCTCGAGGGCACCGAGGTCATGCTTGAGGTCGAATCGAACGAGCCACTCGATGCTGCCTGGATCGATTTTCTGGACACCGAGCGGGAGGACGATCTGCGGCTGGCGGTTGATGCAACGCAGCCGACGCTCGCCCGGACCAGCCTGACCCTGCGGATGGCCGCTGATCGTGCCGGGTCCGAGCACCCCTCGTATCGACTGCGGTTTCGTCCCCGGGCGGAACAGGATGCTGGGGCGGTCGCCATCATTTCCGAGCCACTCACCCATCGGATTGAGGTGCTGCCCGATCTCGCGCCCGAAGTAGCGATTGACTATCCCGAGGATGATAATTTGCGGGTTCCGCCCCGAGCTCCGGTGCGGATTCGGGTGCGGGCGGTCGATCCGGACTACTCGCTGTCTTCGGTTCGGGTTGAGACCCGACCGCAGGGAGGTGGGAAGGTGCGGGAGCGGATGCTCTGGAAGGCCGAGCCCACGACTCCCGATGCCCGGGCCAGTAGCGGCCTGCGGGTGAGCACCCGGGTGGTGCCAGCCGAGGATGCAGCCGGGGCGGGGGTGCTTGAGTATCGGGCGGTGGTGCTCGACAACCGGCAGCCTGAGCCAAACACTGTGGCCACACCTTGGCGTCGGCTCATCATCGACGAATTGGCGTCACCCCCTGCCGACCCCGAGCCGCAATGGCCGGAACGAAAGCCGGAGGATCAGGGCCGTGGGAAACAGGAGGAGGGGGCGGCGTCCAAGTCTGAATCGACTGCCACCGACTCCAAGTCGAAGCAGCCACGCGGTGATGATGCCGCGGAGCAACCGAATGGCGATGCCGCGAATGACAATCAGCCGCGTCAGGCCGACGGCCAGCAGCAGCCCGGCAAGCAGGGGGGCGAATCTGGTATGCAAGATGCCAGTGGGACGGCGGGTCCGCAGGAGGGGCAGGGCCGACAGGGTCCGCAGTCTGCCCAGCAGCAGTCGGGGCAACCAGGGGCGGGTCAGCAACAGCCTCAGGCCGGTGAGCCGCGAGAAGGCGAAAAGGCCCGAGATGCACAAGGCGGGAAAGGACAGCCTGCCGGTCAGCCGCAGACCGAGGGTGGGGCAGGGAAGCCGGCTGGCAATCCACGCGATGGTGACCAAGGCGAACAGGTCGCCGGTGACCAACAGCAGCCGGGCGGCAGGGCGGCCGATGGCCGTGAGCCCAGGATGGCCGACGGTGGTGAGCAACGGCCGGGAGATAACGAACAACGTCGGCAGGACGGCCAGCAGCGACCGGAAAGCGGTGCTCAAGCAGCCCGGAATGGTGATCCGCAGGATCGAAAACCTGGCGGGCAAGAACAGGCAGACGACACCGGTGAGCGAACAAGCAGCGAGCCAGCCGGATCGCCGCCCCCGAAGCCGACCGTCGCGTCCGATGGCACCGATGATGGCGAGGCAATGGAGCGGATTCTTGACCATCAGCGTCGACAGGCTGGTGAGGAACCGGGGCAGAAACCGGACAACCAGCAGCAGGGCGAATGCAAGGCAAAAGATGGTGAGCCTTGCGGTGAGGCTGGCTGCTCAACGTGCAATGGCGGAGGAGCGGCGGGTGGAGGCCAGCCGGGCGGAGGCCAGCCGGGCGGAGGTCAGCCGGGTGGAGGTCAGCCGGGTGGCGCCGCTGCATCTACGCCGGAAGGGCCTGCCGAAGGTGGACAGAAGAGCGGAGATATCGCGCCCGCTACCGAGGGTGAGGCCAACGCAGCGAGCGGGCAGCCTGGGATGTCGCCCGAAGGACAGTCCCGAGGTCCCGCTGCGGCGGGCGGTGACGAACCGGTCGGTGGTAATCAGCCGGGTGACGGTGATCCGGCGGCGAATGAGGCCGGTGCTGCGTCTGATAGCGGAGAGCCCGGACGGCAAACTGGTGAAGACGGCAGCACATCTCCCGAATCGAACGCGAAGTCTGCGACCGGCCAGCCCAGCGGTGACGAGCCTGGAGATCAAGCGAAGCCGCAGCCGGCAGGACAGCCGGGAGAGGGGAATCAAGCTGGTGACAGTGCGGCAGGGGATGGTGCTTCGGGTGGCACACCAGCGGGCAGTACCGCCGGAGGGGGTGGTGGCGGCCGTGACGGGGGCGACCAACCGGCTGACCGCCAGGATGCCGGTGACGCTTCCTCAAAACCGCTGGAGTGGGAGCGTCAAGACCTCTCCGCGGTTCGCCGAGCGGCCGACCTTGCCCTTCGGCATCTTCGCGACTCGGTTCGCTCAGGTGATGATGAGGTGCTCGACGAACTGGGCTGGAATCGAGAACAAGCCGAAGCGTTCCTCAAGCGTTGGGAGGCGATGCGGCAGGCAGAGGTAACAGGTGAGGCTGGCGAGCGAGAGTTTGAGCAGACACTGCGTAGTCTCGGACTGCGCCCTGATGGCGTCCGGTCATCGGGACAGGTGCCGACTGGGCAACGCGGGCCGCAGGCCGAGAGCCGCCGCACCAAGCCACCGCTCGACTACCGCGAGCGGTTCAAGGCCTATTTGAAGGGGACCGATAGTCGACTGGAGCGTGAATGACCGCCTCCTCGGATGGCCCCCGTTATCTCGTCGCCTTCGGTCCCACCCGGGTGCCCCATTGGTTCACCGACGTGCTTGTGCTCGGCGGTGGTCTGGCCGGGCTGCGTGCGGCGCTTGCGGTTGACGCGGGACTGTCGGTCTTGGTCGTCAACAAGGATGACCTCAAGGAGTCGAGCAGCCAGTGGGCCCAGGGAGGCATCGCCGGGGTGATCGACCCTGAGGATCGCTTTGACAGCCATGTTGCTGACACGCTGACGGCGGGGGGCGGGCTTTGCCACCCAGAAGTGGTTGAGGGCGTGGTCCGCGAAGCCCCCGACCGGATTGCTGAGCTAATTGGCTGGGGGACCAAGTTCGACCTGCGTGACGGTGCCCTCGACCTTGGTCGGGAAGGCGGCCACAGTCACCACCGGATTGTCCATGCCCTGGGCGATGCCACCGGCCGCGAGGTGATGCGGGCTGTGATCGAACGGGCCCGGGCAACGTCCAACATCGAGGTCTGGCCAGAGACATTCACCATTGACCTCGTGACCCACGAAGGCGTCTGCCGCGGGGCGCTCGTCTGGCACCCGGGTCGGGGCAAGACGATGATCTGGGCCCGCCGGACGATTCTGGCGACTGGGGGAGCAGGGCAGATCTATCGCGAGTCGACCAATCCGTCGGGAGCCAGCGGTGACGGGATCGCCCTGGCTTGGCGGGCGGGGGCGGCGGTGCGGGACATGGAGTTCATGCAATTCCATCCGACGGTACTCTACATCGCTGGTGGCAGCCGGAGCCTGATCACCGAAGCGGTTCGGGGCGCCGGGGCCCATCTGGTCGATCGCGATGGCCACCGGTTTATGCCCGAATTCGATCCCCGCGGTGAACTTGCCCCTCGCGATGTTGTCTCACGAGCCATCACCGAAGTCATGCGGAACACGGCCCACTCGAATGTCTACCTCAACCTCTCTCATCTCGATGCCGACATGGTGCGGCAGCGGTTTCCGGGTATGGCCAAGCTCTGCCGGAAGTTTGGCCTCGATCTGGCGACCGATCCGATCCCGGTGCGGCCGGGGGCCCACTACATGATCGGGGGTGTCGTGGTTGATGACTGGGGCCGAACCACGGTTCCGCATCTCTTCGCCGCTGGGGAAGTTACCTCAAGCGGGCTCCACGGAGCGAACCGGCTGGCCAGCAATAGCCTGCTTGAAGGACTGGTATTCGGGGGACGGGTTGGCGAACAAGCAAGCGTCGAGGCTCGTGAAGACGCGGCGGTACAGACTGATCATGAGCCCTTTCAGGTCCCGCGAATCGGTCAGCCGCCGGCGGAGGAACCGGCCGAGGGGCCCGCCGGAGAGACGCTTGATCTGGGAGATATTCGCAATTCACTCCGCAGCCTGATGTGGCGGCATGTCGGGGTGGAACGGTCGGAGGCCTCACTGGCTGAAGCTGCCCAAACGGTGGCCGGCTGGTGCCGCTACGTCCTGCCCCGGCAGTTCACCGACCCCCAGGGCTGGCAGTTGCAGAATCTGCTAGAAGTAGGCCGGCTGATGATCCAGGCAGCAGCCGCCCGTCAAGAAACCCGCGGGGTGCATGTACGATCGGATTACCCGGAGACATCGGACCAATGGAGGCGGCACCTCTGTTGGCAGCGAGGCCGGGATGAGCCCTGGGAACTGCCGGTCGAGTTTCCGCCAGCCTGCCCGCGGCAGACGCCGACTCTCGGAGACGGGGATTGCCGATTGGCCGGTTCCAGTAAAAATAGAACCGCGAAGTGAGTTCCAGCCGCGTGGTGAGAGAGCGGGGCGATTCGAGCTTCGCTACCTATTCGTTTCCCAGCACTTGATGCATACGTTTGTTGGCGAGAATTGAAGGATCTATGACCGAGACAGTGACAACGGCTCCAGTGGCCACCGGGAGGAGGGATGCACAAGACTCTCCCGCGATGATCGAGGCCGATGGCCTCTGTAAGTACTACGGCAGCTTCATTGCCGCCGAGGACATTTCTTTCCGGGTTCCCCGCGGCGAGATTGTTGCTTTCCTCGGGCCGAACGGTGCCGGCAAAAGCACGACGATGAAGATGCTGACAGGCTATCTCGCCCCGTCGGCGGGCCGGGCCTTGATTGCAGGGTTCGACATGTCGACCGACCGACTCGAGGCGGCCGAGCGGCTCGGCTATCTGCCGGAGAATGGTCCGCTCTATCCCGACATGACCCCCCGCAGCCTGCTCGAGTTCTTCGCCGACGCCCGCGGGCTCAAGGCTCCCTACCGTGATGAGCGAATTGAAGCGGTGGTCAAGCAGTGCGAACTCGGCAGCGTTATCGGCAAGGCCATCGGCAAGCTCTCGAAGGGCTATCGGCAACGGGTTGGAATGGCTCAGGTGCTGCTGCATGAGCCCGACGTTTTGATTCTGGACGAACCGACCAGTGGCCTCGACCCGAATCAGATTCGGGAGGTCCGGGAGACAATTCGCCGCCTTGGTCAGGAAAAGACCGTTTTGCTCTCGACCCATATTCTCCAGGAAGTCGAGGCAATGGCAGACCGGGTTATCCTGATTGCGGAGGGCCGGATGCGATTTGATGGCACCCCCGCAGAACTGGTGGCTGGTGGCCAGCGGCTTGACGAGCGGTTCTATGAACTCACCCGCGGTTCATAATCGTCGTGAGCAGTGGCTCCGGCAGGGGTTGGGCCACGTCGTCCCGGAGATCTCCCCGTTGACGGCACTGGGATCAAACCAACCAGCCACCAAACGTAATTGCGACTAAATCTTTGCACACAGCTATCAAGCCAGAGCAGCACGAGAAAAAAGAAGGGGTCTGACATGAAGTGGCACGTACTCGATGCAGTATTCAAGCGGAACTTCGTGGCCTATTTCTCCAACCCGACAGGCTACGTCTTCATCTGCGTCTTCGTCCTGCTCGGGTCACTGGCCGCCTTCTGGCCACCCGAGTTCTTTAACTCAAATCTCGCCAACCTTGACCAACTCAACCGCTATCTGCCCTACATCCTGCTGGTCTTTGTGCCTGCGATCACGATGAGCGTCTGGGCGGATGAGCGGCGGCAGGGGACGGACGAGTTGATCCTGACTATTCCGGCCAGTGACCTTGAAGTGGTCGTCGGTAAGTACCTCTCGGCGGTCGGTATTTTCACGGTCGCATTGTTGTTTTCCTGCATCTGCAACCTGATCATTCTGCTCGGCTGGGGAACCCCTGACGCCGGACTGTTTCTTACGAATTATCTCGGGTACTGGTTTGTTGGCCTCGCCATGCTGGCGATTGGCATGGTGGCCAGCTTCCTCACCAGCAACCTGACGGTCTCCTTCATTCTTGGTCTTGCCCTCAATGCGCCGCTGGTTGTGGCCGACCAGGCCAGTAGCGTGATGGGGCCAACGGCAGCGGCAGTTGTTCGCTCGTGGAGTCTGGCCGAGAACTTCCTCGACTTCGGCAGAGGCATCGTCAGCCTGTCGGCAGCGGGCTATTTCCTGGCAATCGTTGCTGTCTGTCTTTACATCTCGATGGTGCTGATCGGCCGCCGGCACTGGACGGGGCGCCGCGACGGCGCTCGAATGGGCACCCACTTCGTCGTCCGCACGTTCGGTCTGGCAGCGGCGGCTCTGGGGGCAGTGCTGATCCTGCGGGCTTACGATGTGCGGGCTGATCTTTCTGAAGAGCAGATCAGTTCACTATCGAGGGACACGAAGCAACTGCTGGCTGGGCTTGAAACAGAGCGGGTTATTGAGGTGACCGCCTACGTCAGCCCAACCGTGCCTGAGGATTACACCCAGACCCGGCTGACCCTGCTCAACATGCTGCGGCAGTTTGAGCGTCTCAGCGGTGGCAAACTGCGGGTCGAAGTGGTTGAGACGGAAACAAAAACCGAGGCGGCGGCACTCGCCAGCCAGCAGTTTGGTATCGAACCTGTGACGGTGCTCTCGCGGGAACGCGGGGCGTTCCGGGACGAAGACATCTTTCTTGGGTGTGCGTTTACCTCCGGGCTGGAGAAGGTGGTGGTGCCATTCTTCGACCGGGGCACACCGGTGGAGTACGAATTGATTCGCTCGATTTGCACCGTCGCTGAGCAGAAGCGGAAGCGGCTCGGCGTGCTGACCACCGACGCCGACTTGTTTGGTGGCTTTGACATGATGGCCGGCCAGCAGCGGCCACGGCAACCGGTGCTGGAGGAATTGGAGAAGCAGTACGAGGTGGTGCGGCCAGCCGACAGCGATCTTTGAGGATCCGCTGCCAGTGTTGATGAATGGCGTGCCTGGCACATCGCAGCCTCGCCGCGGTGGTGGTGGGCCGATGGCAATGTTTCAGCAGCAGAATCAGCCAAAGGGCGACCTGAACCAACTCTGGAATGTGCTCGGGCTCAAGCTCGCTGCCGGCAGCGGCCGACCACTGATGGGACAGATGGGGTCGGCCCCGTACGTTGTCTGGCAGGACTACAACCCGCACCCAAAGCTCGAACTGCCCAGTGAGTTCGTCTTTATTGATGCCGAACTTGGGGACCCGGGTGACGGAAGTGGTTCACGGAGCTTCAATCAGAACAGTGCCATCACAGGTGGCCTGCAGGAGGTTCTGCTCCCGTTTCCCGGCGCGCTCGCCAAGGACGAGAAGGCAAACATCGAGTGGGTGCCGCTGGTGACCACCGGCACTCGGTCGGGCACGATTGAGGTTGAACAGGTGCTCGGGAACCGCGGCGACATGCGGCAGTTGCGAATTTTTGAAAAGCCGGGAAGTCAGGCGATGGTACTGGCGGCGCTCGTCGAGCGGGCAGCCGCGTCCGCGGGCGAGCAGGATGAGGAGGCGGAGGCATCGAGCAAACAGATCCGGGCCATCGTGGTCGCTGACATCGACCTGATGGGTCAGCAGATTTTTGGGCTGAGAAACCGGCCTGACGAAGTTTTCGGTCTCGACTTTGACAACGTTACCTTTGTGCTCAACATTCTCGACACGCTCGCCGGCGACGACAGGTTTTTAGAAATTCGGAAACGAAAGCCGAAGCACCGGACGCTTGAGCGGATTGAGGATACCGTGGCTGAAGCCCGGGAGCAGGCCGATGCGCAACGGCAGAACTACATCACCCAGTTTGACCAGGCCGAGCAGGAAGCGAACGCCGACATGCAGAAAGAGGTCGGCGAGTTCGAGAAGAAAATCAAGGAGATGGAAGCTGGTGAGGGGGCCGACCCGCAGGCGGCGATGCAGGCAATCCAGCAGTTGGCCAGCCGGCAGCGGCTGGCTCAGCGGCGGCTCGACACCAAGCTTGAGCAACTCAAGCGGAAACGGGATGCTGAGATCGAGCAGGTCGAACGGGCCCTCGAATCGACGATTCGCCGCGAGCAGGATTGGCAGAAGTGGCTGGCAGTGGTCTTGCCGCCGATTCCGCCCCTAGTCGTAGCCTTCTTCGTTTTCTTCCGTCGCCGCGCCCAGGAGCGTGAGGGCGTGGCAAAGTCACGGCTAAGGTAGTCAAAAGCAACAGAGGAGAGTCAGAGATGACGACGGATAGATCCGCAGGCGCGTCAGGTGGGGCCGATCCGGCCATGCAGCGGACAGCAATTTTTCTGGCCGCGGGTGGTCTGCTGTTGCTACTTGGTTGGGCCGCTCAGCCCCGATTCAAGCCAGCAGAGGTAAAGCCGGCGGCTGAACGGGTTTTGTTTCCAGATCTCACTGATGTGCAGAAGGCGGCCAGTCTGGAAATTCTCCAATACGACGAGGAATTGGCGACGCTCTACCCATTCAAGGTGGTGAAATCGGGAGGTGTCTGGGTGCTGCCCTCGCATCAAAATTATCCAGCGGATGCCAAAGACCATCTGGCGGCCGCAGCCACGGAATTGGTTGATCTCAAGACGCTTGACGTAGTCAGTGAGAGCCCTGGCGACCATGAGATATACGGTGTCATCGAGCCTGACCGTGAAAAGATTCAGCCAGGCATGACCGGGGTTGGTCAACTGATTGAAATTCGTGATGCCTCTGGCAGCAAGCTAGCTCGTTTAGTGGTTGGTAAGGAGGATAAGCAGCCTGGAGTGGCAGCAGCAGGCGGCCGAAAGCTGCGGTTTGTCAGGAAGGCAGGCCAAGATCCGGTTTATCGGGTTGAGATCGACACCTCGAAGTTCACGACCAAGTTCGATGATTGGATTGAGAAGGATCTGCTCAAGCTGACGCCGTGGGATGTGCGGCGGGTTGAAATCGACAATTACACGCTGGCTGCAGTTGAATCAGGCGGACGGCTGCGAGTCGAGCAACGGCGAGATGAACGGATGCGGCTGGTCTATGACGACAAAGAGTCGAAATGGGCATTGGATTCGCTCGAAACCTTCCCCGAGGGGGCGGCAGCTGACGCCAAGCCAGCGAGCCGTGGGCTGGAGGAGAACGAGGAACTCGCCTCAACTGCTCTTAACGATCTTCGGAATGCCCTGGGTGATCTAAAAATCGTTGATGTGGCTCGCAAGCCTTCGGGTCTCAGTGGGGATTTGAAGGCTGAGGAGAGTTTCACCAAAGATCCTGAGGCGGTGAGTTCATTGCAGCAGCGGGGCTTCCTGCCACTCCAGACGGGTGAGATTCTTTCGACGGAAGGCCAGACGGTGATCGGCATGAAGGATGGAGTGGAGTACGTCCTGCGGTTTGGGGCGGGGACGACCGTCGCCGAACAGGGTAATGCTGAAGCAGAAAGTGAAACTGATGATGCAGCCGGGACTGGTGAAATCTCAGCTCGCTATCTGCTGGTGATGGCTCGTTTCAATGAGGATTTGTTGGAAAAGCCCGACCTCGAGGAGTTGCCACCACTTCCGGAGGAAAAGGCCGGCACAGAAAAACCTGAGGGCAAGAAGCCTGAAGCAGACAAGCCTAAGGCAGATAAACCAGAAGCAGACAAACCAGAAGCAGACAAACCAGAAGCAGACAAACCAGAAGCAGACAAACCAGACGCGGACAAGTCGGACGCGGACAAGTCGGATGAGCCTTCGGCTGCTGAGTTGCTCAAGCAGGCCGATGAGGCCGAGGCGGCCATGCAGGCAGCCATCGAGACGCGGCGGCGGGTTGAGCGTGAAAATCGTCGCAAGCAGGAGGCTTACGACGAGAAGATTGATACTGGTCAGAAGCGAGTGCGGGAACTCAACGGCCGTTTCGCCGACTGGTACTACGTCGTTTCGGAAGATGAATTCAACAAAATCCATCTCAAACGATCAAAGGTGATTACCGCGAAAAAGTCGGACGAAGCGGAAGCGGGGAAGGAGGCAGGGGCGGAATAGCCCGACGAGTGGGCAGCCCGTTGGAGGTAGATGACGGCCGCGGGTAGGATGCTGGCTCAGTCACGTTCCCCCTGAATACCCGATGTCCGACGTTCTCACATCCCCTCGCCGCTCACGGTTCGGAAAAGCGGTTGGATTCCGGGTGGCTGCTGTCGGGGCGGCCGTGCCGGAACGAGTGGTTGACAATGTCGACCTGGCACACCTTGGCTGTGATCCAGAGTGGATTCTCAGCCGATCGGGCATCAGTCAGCGGCGGCATGCCGAAGCCGATACGGCAACGAGTGATCTTGCCGTCGCAGCCGCCCAGGCCGCGTTGGCTGAGCGGCCCGACCTGCTCGACCGGGTCGACCTGCTCGTGCTGGGCACCTTCACTCCCGATACCTGTATTCCTTCAACCGCATGCGTCGTGCAAGCAAGGCTTGGTATCGAAGCGCCCGCCATGGACGTGACCGCCGCCTGCGCGGGGTTCGCTTATGCGTTGGTGACAGCAGGTCAATTCCTGGCTGCCGGCTCGAGCGACTTGGCGTTGGTGATTGGTGCCGACACCAACAGCCGCGTGGTTGACCCAGCCGATCTGAAGACCTGGCCGCTGTTTGGTGATGGGGCAGGGGCGGTTCTGCTAGAGCGGTCAAAGCCAGACAACGATACCCCCGCAGGCCTCCTGTCTTGGTCACTCGGTTCTGATGGCCGGGGCGCCGACCTGCTCGTCTGTCCGATGAGTGGCTCGCGGCAGCCTGTCACGGCTGCCGGAGTTGCCGCTGGTGATCAGTTCATGAAGATGGATGGTCGGGCCGTTTTCAAGTGGGCCATCCGTCTGGCTGAGGAGAATATCCGGCAGGTGGTGGAGCGGTCGGGCGTGCCGCTGGAGGCTGTCGACCTGTTCGTTTTGCATCAGGCAAACCTACGGATCATCGAGGGCATTCGGGGCTCGCTCGGGCTGCCCGAGGAGCGGTTTTTGGTCAATCTCGACCGCTACGGCAACACCTCGAGCGGCTCTATCCCACTGGCCCTCGACGAGGCCTGGCGGGCTGGCACGATCGGTCCGGGAAGTACGGTAGTGATCTGCGGATTCGGTGGCGGGCTTGCCTGGGGCAGTGCTGTCTGGAGGCTCTGAGAGCGTCCGCAGAACCATAGTCTGCCGGATCGAGCAATCGCTGGTTGATGAATCATTGGTCTTGAGACGAGAGAAAAAGGAAACTGTTATGAAGAGCCTGCCCAAACGTAGTGAGGTGCCCGCCCCGGATACCTGGGATCTGGCCAGCCTCTTTGAATCCGATGCCGATTGGGATGCCGCCCTGGAGGCATGGGAGGCGAAGATTTCTGGTTTTGACACCTTTGTCGGCACGCTCGGCTCGTCGGCTGAGCGGCTCGCGGAGTGTCTTGCCTTTGACCTGGAGATGGACCGTGAGGCAGACCGGCTGGGTACCTATGCCCACCTACGGGGCAGCGAAGACACCGCCGCTGCCGTTGAGCGAGCCAGTTACATCCAGCCAGAGATCATGGCAATCCCGCCTAAACTGTTGAGCAGTTGGCTCGATCTGCCACCGCTGGAGCCGTACCGGCTGATGCTCGAACGGGTGGTCCGGAATCGACCGCATGTGCTCTCCGAGCCCGAAGAGAAACTGCTGGCGATGCAGGGGACGTTCGCGGGCACCGCTGGCAAGGTTTTCCGGCAACTCACCGATGCCGACCTGACCTTCGGGAGCCTCGTCGATGGCAGCGGGAATGAAATTGAACTTTCAAACGCCACCTTTACGACGCTGCTGCACGACACTGTGCCAGCCGTCCGAAAGCAGGCCTTCCATCAGTACTATGCTCAGTATCAGGCCCACGCCAACACGCTGGCGGCCACGCTTTCAGGTTCAAACGAGCGGGATGTCTATGCCGCCCGGGTGCGGCATCATCCCACGGCGGTCGAGGCAGCGTTGTTTGCCGACAACGTCCCACTGACGGTCTACGACCAGCTGATTGCTGCCGTGCGGGACCATCTGCCGGCGGTACATCGATACTATGACCTTCGGCGACGGCTCCTTGGTCTTGAAGAAATCCATCACTACGACTGTTATGTGCCGCTGGTACCCGAGCTTGAACAGCGGCACACCTGGGATGAGGCGGTCAACGTCATCACTGCGGCGCTGGCACCACTGGGCAGTGACTACTGCAATCGGCTAGAGGCGGGCCTACGGGGCCGCTGGTGTGACCGCTATCCAAACGCCGGCAAGCAGTCGGGGGCCTTCAGCTCTGGCACGTATGATTCTGACCCCTACATCCTGATGAATTTTCAGGAAGAGGTGATTGAGCATGTTTTCACGCTGGCCCACGAGGCAGGCCACTCAATGCACACCCGGCTCTCGGCCGAGGCCCAGCCCTTTCAGTATTCGGGCTATACGATCTTCGTTGCCGAGGTGGCCAGCACCTTCAATGAGCAGTTGCTGACCCGGCATCTACTCGCGCAGGCTTCGTCGGCCAAAGAGCGAGCGGCCATCATCTCGCGAGAGATTGACGCGATCCGGGCTACCATCATCCGGCAGACGATGTTTGCAGAGTTCGAGCGGGTGAGCCATGCCTCGGTCGAAGCGGGAGGATGACGAGCTGGAACTGGAGTGCCTGCGGATCCCGCACTTCTATCGTGCCTTTTATGTCTATAAGTACGCCACGGGCCTGTCGGCGGGCATCGCTCTGGCGAAGAAAGTCGCGGAAGGTGGCCCGTCTGAACTGGCTGCCTACCTCGGTTTTCTCCAGGGTGGCTGCTCACAGTGGCCGCTCGACCTCCTCCGCGATGCGGGCGTCGACCTCGAAACACCAGAGCCGGTCGGGTTGGCCCTGACGCGGTTCGGTGAACTGGTCGACGAACTTGAAACCCTGCTGCCGGGTGGTAGTACGTAGTGACCTTGCAGCGTCCAACGTGCTGTGGCTCCGGTCGCTTCGGCTCCCGGCTTCCTGTGAAACAACACGGTTAACCAGCGGGTGGTCCGAGGCACGCCCTCGCGGTAGACGTTATTCAGTCTTGCGCGTGCTGGGTCCGACGGGCGAGTTCCACAAAGGGTCGCACCATCGAGCCGGTGCCGCCGCCGGCGATCCAGGGGCGGGGCTTGTCGGCGAAGGCAGGGCCGGCGATGTCGATGTGGGTCCAGGGGATTCCTCGGACAAACCGCTCCAGCAGTTTCGCCGCAGTGATTGCGCCTCCGAGACGGCCCTCCCCAACATTTTTGATGTCCGCCACCGGGCTTTCAATCTGCTCATCAAAGTCACGATCCATCGGCAGTTGCCAAACCCGTTCGCCGACGGCTTCCGCAGCCGCGACAACAGCATCACAGCAGGCCTGATCGTTGGTGAAAACCCCGGCGATGTCCCGACCGAGGGCGACCATGCAGGCACCGGTCAGTGTGGCCACATCAACAATCCTTCGCGGCTGCAGGTCGGCCACGACGTCGAGCACGTCGGCCAGCACGACCCGCCCCTCGGCATCGGTGTTGTGAATTTCAATCGTGGTGCCGCTGCGGGCGGTAACGACATCCCCCAGCTTGTAGGCGGCCGCCCCATTCATATTTTCCACCAGGCCGACCGCTGCGACCACATCGACCGGCAGTTTGAGGGCCGCAATCGTGGCGATCGCCCCGAGGGCGGCTGCCGCGCCCGACATGTCGCACTTCATCGCCAGCATGCCATCCGAGGGTTTGAGTGACAGGCCGCCGGAGTCGAACGTGACCCCCTTGCCAACCAGTGCCAGATCGGGCCTGTCGCTCTGCTGCCCTGGCCCCCGATAACGCAGTACCACCAGCCGAGGCGACCGAGAGCTGCCCTTGGCGACGGCAAGCATTGCCCGGCAGCCCTCTCGCTCGAGCCTTGGCTGATCCCAGATTTCAATTTCCAGTCCCACGCGGCCGGCAATGGTTGCGGCTTCTTCGGCAAAGGTTTCGGGATAAAGATCATCTGGGGGCAGGTTGACCAGCCGCCGGGCCAGATTGACCCCGTCTGCAATCAGGGCACCCCGGGTGACGACCTCGACCGCCGCCCCGAGCCAGACCGTTGCGGGAAAAGGATGTTGTTTCTTCTCTGCCCGATAGATGTCCTGCCCCACCATGCCCACCGCTGCACCGGCGACGGCCTGTTCGAGCTGATCGTTGGTCCAGCGGCCCTCGGCCAGAAATCCAACGCGGCTTCGCGGCCGGCTCGACAGCTGCCTGGAGGCCACGGCAGCAGCCCGGTAGAGCAGGCCAGCATCGGCTTCAGCAGCCGGGCCGGTCCCGATCACGAGTAACTGCCCGCAGGCCAGCCCTGGAGGGGCAAGCAGCGGCACGCACTCATAGCGTTTGCCGGTGAGATCACCGTTCTCAATCAGCGTGGTGATCAGGCCGCCTGTTGCCTGGTCGAGTTCGGCTGCGGCACCGCTGACCTCACCAGGGCCGAGAAAAAGCACCAATGCGTCTCCCGCAAAGCGGGCCGGATCGGCCGAGGGGTCTGCCTGAATGGGGGCCGACTTGGGACTGGTGGCGACCGTCGCCGTGAACTCGGGTGACATAGTGGAGCCTTAGGGGAGGGACTTGCGGCTGAAAAAAATCAGCTGGTGAAGTCTGGCAGCGCACCGCTGTCTCTTCAACCGCCCCAGCGGAACCGGCTGGCTGCCAGTGAGAGCAATACAGGGAGCACCACGAGGTTGCCGATCAGGCCTCCAAGCAGCGTCAGGCAGGAGAGTCCACCGAATGAGACCGTTGGCATGAAGCCACTGGTGGTGAGCGCGAGAAAGCCGACCACCAGGGCAAGGGTCGAAAAGATCATCGCCCGCCCGGCAGTCTGGTGGGCGGTCTCGAGAGCCGCCCGAATCGCACCGTCATGGGCCAGCCGCCGGCGGAAGGCGGTGGTGTAATGAATTGAGCTGTCGACCGACAGACCGAGCGAGACTGCGGCGATCATCGCCGTGCCCATGTTGATCGGACTGCCTAACCAGCCGAGGAGGCCGAGCACAACGACAATCGGCAGGGTGTTGGGGACGAGGGCGATGAGCCCGATGACCGGACTGCGGAAACCAATCGAAAGCAGGAGGAAGATGCCACTGGCAGCCAGCAGAAAGGTCAGCCACTGGTCGGCCAGCATCCGTTCAACCAGTTGGGCCAGCAGGACGAAGAAGCCGGTGACCTCGCCAGCGGGCTGATCGTCTCCGGCAGGGAAATGTTCGTGAACCAGGCTGCGAACCTGATCGATGATCTGCCGCTTGGCCGCAGCTGGCTGTCGCTCACGAGCCCGGAGCATCACCCGCAGCCAAGTTGAGCCATCGGTGGGATCACGGCCGATGAGGCTGTCGGCAAGCTGGGGAAGTTGCTGCCGCAGCAGGCCGACAGCGGTCGTGACCATCCAGCTGCCGACGGCTGAGGACTCCAGCTGGGCCAGCGAGATTGGTGAGACCGTCTCCAGCAGATCGGCGATGCTCAGCACCTTGGTCAGACCGCTACCGGCCGCGTCACCCGCCGCTGTCACTTCGGTACGAAGCTGAGCCTCAAGGGCAGCGACTCGGGCCAGCGTGGCCGCATCGATCGGCTCAGCGGTCGGCAGCAGGATGTCCCAGACGCCGGCACCGCCAAGCCGCGACTCGACGATTTCGTAGGACCTGACCACCGAGCTACCGGCACGAAAGTTTTTGATGAAGTCTGTCTGCACCTCAAGCCGGGTCAGCCCCACCGCTGCCAGGGCGATCAGGCCAGCCGCAGCAGCAAGGATCGGCCCGGGAGACTGCACAATTCGCCCTACTAGCCGGTCGAGCCCGCCATCAAGCGTTCCTTCCCCCCAAACCCTGCCGGGGTCGCCACCAAGCCGACCAGCCAGGGCGAACCAAGGCACAGCAAGAGCCACTGCTACGAGCACCATGCCCGCCCCGATGACGGTCATGATGCCGAAGTCATGCACGGGCCCGACCTGGCTGGCAATCAGGGACCCAAAGCCGATCATGTCGGTGATAATTGCCCCAATGATCGGCCAGAAGAGCTGCGTCAGGGCTCCGGTCAGGGCCTGCTCGGCCGGCTCACCGGCGGTTCGACGACGGCGGAACTCAACAATGATGTGAACCACCGTCGCAATGGCCACGACAGTCACCATCGCCGAAAGCATGGTCGAGACCATCGTCAATTTCTGCCCGGCGATGGCCAGGAGGCCACGGGTGTTCCAGAGTGCCAGCAGCACCACCGCGAGTGGTGCCACCAGCCACCGCAGGCTGCGAAACAGCAGCAGGAGCACAATCGAGGCAAGCAGCCCTGCGGTCGTTCCCAGCAGATTGCCATCGCGGCGCAGCATGGCAAAGCCGTCCCGCAGCATCACCGTCTCGCCCGCTACGGTGCCAGAGGGGTAGTCCCGCATGATTTCACGGAGGGCGTCGATGGTATCACCCCTCCCGGGAACTCCGTCGTCTGCCTCGGCACCGCCGGCCAGGACGCAGACGACAGCCGCCGTCCGCCGGTCGCTGCCGACG
>RFVE01000002.1 GCA_009922585.1 Planctomycetia bacterium | reverse complement strand
ACCATCGCCATCCGCCAGCCCGGCGCAGGTCTACGCCCAGGCCTTGCTAAAGCACGCAGAAAAGAAGGGCGTCGATCTCGGCCGCTTCGGTCGGCGGCTGGGTCGCGGCTGATCCTGGCGGCGGGACGGGGCCGTCCCGGTTGCCAACAGCCCCCATGGTCGACATCCGCAGCCACCGCCAGCGAGCTGGTCGCTAGGGCAGCCCGCAGGGTGGTGGTGTTGACTGAGTTGGCCCCGACTAGATGACCACCCTTCACGGTGAAGTTTCCCGATTGGGCATCCCAGAAACGATCAAGCCGCGAACCGTCGACAAGGGCGAAATCGTCACGAAAAGGGAAGCTAGCTGTCGGCAGCATGACATCGGCAACTGTGAAATCGTTAACCACAGTCCCGGCCTTGAAGTAGATGTCGGTGCTGAGCAAGGGATCGGGGTTCTCGCCCTGCCAGGCGACCACATGCCGGCCGCTCGCGTTCATCGCCACCGACGGGGCCGTCTGTTCGCCGGCAGTGCTCGTCGCGGCGATCGGAGCTATTTTTCAGCAGTCGTTGTCACTGGACACTCGCAGCCGCACCGCCTGCGATGGCTTTACGCCCCGCGCAAGGAGAACCGAAACCGCCGCATCACGATCTATACTAGTTTGATGTCAAAAGCTCCCGAACTGCTCGCTCCTGCCGGTGATCATGACTGCCTGCGGGCGGCAATCGCCAATGGGGCCGATGCGATCTACTTCGGGCTTGAGACCGGCTTCAACGCTCGGGCCCGAGCGACCAACTTCACCGTCGATGACCTACCAGCGGTGATGCAGTTGCTGCACCGGCATGGCCTGCGGGGCTATGTCACCCTGAATACGCTCGTCTTCACCGACGAGCTTGATGGGTTTGCCGAGACCGTGGCGGCGGTCGCTGCGGCTGGGGTCGATGCCGTCCTGCTTCAGGATGTTGGCGCGGCCCGGCTGGTCCGGGAGATCTGTCCAGAGTTGCCGCTGCATGCCTCGACCCAAATGACGCTCACCAGCGCCGAGACGATTCGGCTGGCAGAGGCTCTCGGGATCGAGCGGGTGGTGCTGGCCCGCGAGCTGTCGCTGGAAGAGATCCGGGCGATCGCCGGCGCGACCACCATGCCGCTCGAGGTGTTCGTTCACGGTGCTTTGTGCGTGGCCTACTCTGGCCAGTGTCTAACCAGTGAGTCCCTCGGGGGCCGTTCGGCCAACCGGGGCCAGTGCGCCCAGGCCTGTCGGCTACCCTACGATTTGCTCTGTGACGGTGCCGAGGTCGATCTTCGGGACCAGAAATATCTACTTTCGCCGCAGGATCTGGCGGGCTTTGCCCTTGTGCCCGAGTTGCTGGCCGCTGGGGTTGCCTCCCTCAAGATCGAAGGCCGGCTGAAGGCTCCGGAATATGTTGCCGCCATCACTCGGCGGTACCGCGAGGCGATCGACACAGCGGTGGCGGGTGAACCGGTTGTGTTCTCCCCGCGGCAGATTGAGGAAATGGAACTGACCTTCTCCCGGGGTTTTTCTCCCGGTTGGCTCGAGGGCTGCGACCACAAACTGCTGGTGCCGGCTACAAGTAGCGCCAAGCGAGGGGTTCTGCTGGGGCGGGTAACGGCTGTGTCACGGCAGCGGGTGACTGTCGAACTGACCGGCTGCGTGAAGCGGGGTGATGGCGTTGCTTTCGCGGCGGCGGCGGACGAGCCGCAGGGAGGGCGGGTCTATGAGCTGTTTCGGGACGGCCGACCAGTCTCAGAAGCTGCAGCCGGAGATCGGGTGGCGATGGCCTTTGGGACCGGAGCGATTGACCTCACCAGACTTACCATCGGAAGCGAGGTCTGGAAGACCGACGACCCTCAGCTGACCCGGACGCTACGAAAAACCTTTGCCGGCGATCGGCTCCGGCGGCAGCAGCCGATCGATTTACTGGTCACGGCTGCTGTGGGCCAGCCGCTGCTGGTAGAGGCCAGGCTGGCTGATGGCCGCTGCTGTCAGGTGGCAGCCGACACCCTGGCCCAGCCAGCCACGCGGCATCCGCTTGATGAAGCGACGCTGTGCGAACAGCTGGGCCGGCTGGGGGGAACACCGTTCGCACTGCGGAAGCTCACCGCAGAGATCGTGGGGAATCCGATGGTGCCCTTCAGCGTGCTGGGCACGGTGCGGAAGCGGCTCGTGACAGAACTTGAGCAGCTGGTCGAGGCAGTGCCGCGACGGACAGTGGCGGTCGATCCCATTGCGGTCGTGCGGCAGCTACAGAAGCCCGTGCCATCGGCAAACCCGCGGCAGGATGAGGCGTCACACCACCAGCAGCTGCCAACGCTGCATGTGCTGGTGCGGTCACTCGACCAGCTCCAGGCCGCGGTCACTGCCGGTGAACGGGATCTGATTGCCGACTTTGCCGATATCCGGCAGTACCGCGAGGCGGTCGGTCTTGCCCGGCAGCAGGCCGCTCGGCTGCAGCTAGCAACACCGCGGATTCAAAAGCCGGGCGAATTGGGTGTCTTTGCAGCGTTGGGCCGCCATGAGCCCGATGGAGTGCTGGTGCGAAACTTCAGTGGCCTCGAGTATTTTCGCAGCCGGGGCATCCCGGTGGCTGGAGACTTTTCCTTCAACGTCACCAACTCGCTAGCAGCCGAATTTTTCTTGAGCCAAGGGCTTGAACGGTTGGCGGTCTCGTACGACTGCAACCGTGAGCAGTTGCTTCAACTCGTTGCCAGCTGCAACGCGAGCCAACTGGAGGTGGTGATTCATCAGCACATGCCGATGTTCCACATGGAGCACTGTGTCTTCTGTTCTGTGCTTTCCCCGGGGACGAACAAGAACAACTGTGGTCGGCCCTGCGATGACCACACGGTGCACCTGCGGGACCGCATTGGTGTTGAGCACCTCCTGACCGCCGACGTCGGCTGCCGTAACACGCTGTTCAATGCTGTGGCCCAGAGTGGGGCCGAAGCGGTGGGACAGCTTGTGGCAAGTGGCATTGGGCATCTGCGGATTGAGTTGCTGGAAGAATCAGCTGCTGAGACGGGCCGCGTGATTGCCAGCTATCGGGATCTGCTGGCTGGCCGCGTCACCGGCCGCGAGGTCTGGGCCGGTTTGCGGGCAGCCAACCGGGTTGGCGTCACCCGCGGTACGCTGGAAGAACGTCGCAATCCGCTAGCGATCATCTAAGCTGACCTGAGTAACCATCCAGCTATGAGTGCAAGCCATGAAAGTCGTCGTTGCCAGCCTTATCCTCGTCGCTGCAGCAGTGCCTACCGCATCTGCTGTAGAAATTTTGCTGAAATCGCCGGTCGACTATCAGGTTATACAGCGGTCGTCACCAGGTAAGGGACGGCTGACGCTTGTCGGCAGTTTGGCAGCGGAAGTGCCAAAGACCGACGTCGCCATCGAGGCGAGGCTGACAGGTACCCGCCGGCAAACGCCCTGGCTGCGAGTGAGCGGGCGGATTGCGGGCGAGACGCTGCTGGGCAGCCTCGAGGCACCGGCCGGGGGCTGGTGGCAACTTGAGGTGCGGGTTGTGCAGTCCGGGAAGGAGATTGCTCGCGGCAGTGTTGCCCATGTTGGCATTGGTGAGGTTTTCGTTGTCGCCGGACAGTCAAATTCAGCCAACCATGGCGAGGAGAGGCAGCAGCCGCAGACGGGCCGGGTGGCTGCCTTCGCCGGCGCATCCTGGCAACTGGCGGTCGACCCTCAGCCCGGGGCAAGTGGAGGTGGAGGCAGTTTTCTCCCGGCTTTTGCGGACGCCGTGGTGAAAGCCGAGGACGTGCCGGTTGGCCTTGTAGCCTGCGGTATCGGCGCAACAAGTGTCCGTGAATGGCTGCCTGAGGCCACCACGTTTCCCCAGCCGCCAACCATCGAAAGCCGGGTGAAGCAGCTCGCTTCTGGTGAATGGGCCAGCAATGGAGCTGCCTACGCCGCTTTCGTCACCCGAATGAAGCTGTTGGGACCATACGGTTTTCGGGCTGTGCTCTGGCACCAGGGTGAGAGTGATGCCAACCAGCGGGATCCAGCAAGGACTCTCCCGGGACAACTCTATACAGAGTATCTCACCAGTCTGATCCACCAGTCTCGGCGGGACATTGGCTGGGACGTTCCTTGGTTTGTTGCCCAGGCGAGCTACCACAGCCCTGATGACCGGGGCAGCGATGACATCCGTGCCGCCCAGGCGGCACTCTGGCACACAGGTGTCGCGCTGGAGGGCCCCGACACCGACGCTCTGCAGGGATTTCTCCGTGACCGGGATGGTGAGGGAGTGCATTTCAGCGCTGCCGGTCTTCGCGAGCATGGCCGACGGTGGGCGGACAAAGTACTGCCCTGGCTCCAGCAGCAGTGGACCAAGCCGCGCGACGTCGATGGGGGAACGCGGTGGACTGACTACGCTGAGCTTGCGGAGTGCCACAGTATCGGCTGGGTGAAGACGCACGTCGTGCAGCCGGCTGATACCAGCCGCTGGGATGGTGTGCTTGACGAGGCCCAGTGGGGGAAGCCGTCACCGCGGCAAATCCTCACGAGAAATTGGGACTGGCACATTACCGATGACCGCTGGCAAGAGGCCGTCGACCGGCAGGGTGAGGGTGGCATGGAAGAGGTGCAATTTGATCTGTGGCTGCCGGAGGAGTTGTCACTGGCCCGGGGTATCGTCGTCATTTCGGGTCACGGTAGTGGCGAGACATTGTTCCGGCGGGCTGACCTCAGGGCACTCGCTAAGGAACTCAATCTGGCACTCTTCAAATTCGTTGGCAATCCGCTGCAGCGAGGGTTTTGGCCACAGCAGTTGCTCTTCGACAGGCTGCGACTATTCGGGGAACGAACCGGTCATCCGGAGCTTCAGCATGCCCCGCTCTTTCTCTACGGTCACTCAAACGGCACGGGCTTCTCCGCAGTGTTTCCGGCCTATCGGCCTGACCGGGTCTGGGCTTGGGTGTCGATGCGGCCAGGGATTACTTTCCAGGTCTACCAGCCAGAGGCCGCAAACGTGCCCGGGCTTGTGATCTTTGGCGAAGACGACCATTTTTTTGCCCGCCCTTCGCAAGCTGAAAACCTCGCCGTTGTGCCGACGTTGCGGAAGAAGCACCAGGCCCTCTGGAGCATCGCCGTTGAACCGAAGACCGGCCACGGCCCAGGTGAGAAGACTTGGCCGCTCGTCCTCTCATTTCTGCGACACACCCTTGCCGCCCGAGTACCCGTACCTTGCGACTGTCGTGCAGGACCAGTCACGCTCAGGAAACTCACCCCTGAAGATGGCTTCTTCGGCCAAAATTGGAACGTTACGACTGGGGGCTATCAAGAACTACCGTTCGCAGCTGGAAAGGCCTTTGAGGGTGACGCAGGTGTTGCCTCCTGGCTAGTGAACGCTGCGTTTGCCGCAGACTGGCAGGCATTTCAGCGGGACGGTGAGATTCCGGTGTCGACCGCCGACTAGCACGCTTGCACTTTTGCCTGCAGCAGAAGCGTTCCTCAAAGTGCGGGTGAATCCGTAGAGTCGTCAGCTAGTTGCTGCGGTTGCCGCCGGTTCAATCTGCCAGGCCTGCCGCCGGTAGGCCAGCGGCGTCAGGCCGGTGTATTTCTTGAACGCCCGGGTGAAGTGACTTTGATCGTAGAAGCCGCAAGCCTGTGCAATTGTACCGACTGCGTCATTCGATTCGGTCAGCTGTCGCCGGGCCAACTGGAGCCGCAGCCGCATCACATATTCGCTGGGACTCATCCGGAACAGCCGGCGGAACTCCCGCTGGAGCTGACTGGTTGAGAGGCCTGCCCGCTTGGCCATTGCCGGAACGCTGACGGTCTTGCGGCATTGTTTCAGGGCATGTTCAAGGGCCGGAGTCAGCCGCTGATAGTCGTGAGGGGCGTAGCCGGGCTGGTCGATTGGCCGCAGGATGCCGGCCAGACCGATCACCGTGCCCCGGTCCCCTACCAGCGGAATCTTGGTGCCGAGATACCACCGCGGCATGCCGGAGTGGTGCGGCACCAGCCAGGCCTGGTCGCGAACCGGCTGCCCCGAATCAATCACGCGACGGTCCTCAGCCACATACTCCGCAGCAAGCGCTGGCGGATGAAAGTCGAAGTCGCACTTGCCGACAAGTTCGGCCGAATCGCGGCAGCCATGCAGCCGCAGGAAGGTGCGATTGGCCTGGATGAACCGGCTCTGCCGATCCTTTACAAAAAATGATGTTTCGGGCAGGGCGTCGAACAGGGCCAGTACCTGGGCCGAATCGAAACGATTGTCACGGTGTTCAGCGGGCGACATATGGTTTATTGGAGAGAAACGGATGGCAGCCTGAAGTCGCCTGTGCATCATTTTTACAAAAAAAGGTTGCTGGTGTTCTAGTCTTTCGAAATGCTGTCGGCTATCCATTAGTAGGCGGCCTTCCCGTGTGTGTGCCTGCCGGGAAAGGCCTGGGTCGATTCCGCTCTTGGGAGCATGAGATGTTTGAATTCCGCAGTCCCCGCGACCGAGCCCTTCTCTGCGGGCCGGGTCCATCTCGCCGCGACTTTTTGCAGGTTGGAAGCTTGGCGGCGGTCGGGCTGTCGCTTCCGCAGTATGCACGGGCCGCAGCTGAGGGGAAGGTTCGGCCCGGCTGCGAGGACCGCTCGTGCATCATGATCTTCAATCTTGGTGGGCCGAGCCACATCGACCTCTGGGACATGAAGCCCGATGCACCGTCTGAGATTCGTGGTCCCTTTCAGCCGATCCGCACCAAGTCGGATGCCTTTGAGCTATCAGAGCTGTTGCCCAAGCACGCTGCGGTGGCTGATCGATTCTCGCTGGTGCGGTCCTGTCGGCACGATGGTGCGGCGGTTCACGATGCCGGTTGGCAGATGCTCCAAACCGGTCGGCGTTTTTCCGGTGGAGTGCAAACGCCGCACGCCGGTAGCGTGACCGCTTATCTGCTTGGTCGGCGGAGTGACCTGCCGGCCTTTGTGGTGCTGCCGGAACTGATGGGCCGCGGCGGCGGAAACCTGCCCAACGGCCAAGCCGGTGGTTTTCTGGGCAAAGCGCATGATCCCTTTGCCCTGATGGCCGACCCCTCGCAGCCAAAGTTCCGGGTGCCCGATCTACTGCCACCCGACCAGATCAGCGTCGCCCGGCTTGATCGGCGGAGGAAGATGCGGTCTCTCGTTGAGGAGGCCACCAAGGCTTTCGAAGCCAGCGAAGACGCCCGGTTGCTCGATGAAAACTTCCATTCGGCCTATCGGCTGATGACCAGCACTCAGGCCCGCGAGGCCTTTGACCTTTCGAAAGAGCCCATGGCCATTCGTGAGCGGTATGGCATGAATCGCTTCGGCCAGTGCTGCCTGCTCGCCCGCCGGCTCGTCGAAAGCGGCGTACGGTTCATTACGATCAACACCTTCCTCACAGTCTTCGGTGAGACCACCTGGGACATTCATGGTTCGAAGCCGTTCACTTCAATCGCCGGCATGAAGGAGATCGTCTGCCCGATGTATGACCAGGCCTACTCAGCGTTGATTGAAGACCTGGCCCAGCGGGGCATGCTCGACGATACCTTGGTTGCCGGATTGTCAGAGTTTGGCCGTACGCCGAAAGTGAACCCCGCCGGTGGTCGTGACCACTGGCCGCAGTGCTTCACCTGCTCATTCGCCGGCGGCGGCGTGCAAGGCGGACAAGTTGTTGGGGCCAGCGACACCATCGGTGGCTTTCCGGCCGAACGGCCGGTCGGGCCCGGGGACCTTGTTGCCACGATCTTTCACAGCCTCGGCCTGGACCATACCGACCACTTGCCGGGGCCGGCCGGCCGCCCTTTCGCGCTCACCGACTTTGGCACTGAGCCGATCCACGAGCTTTTCACCTGAAGGGAATTTGTCCCGGGGGTTCTCGCCGGGAGCTGTTTGTTTCATGATTCGCAACCACTGCATTCGCCTGCTCTGCGTTCTGGTCACGATCTGGCTGGTCGGCCTGTCGCCCGCCATTGGTCGGGCCGAGCAGGCAGTCCGTCCCGTCAGCTTCAACCTCGATGTCATTCCGATTCTGTCCAAAGCGGGCTGCAACGGCGGTGGCTGCCATGGGGCTCTTGCTGGGAAGGGGGGATTCCGTCTGTCCCTGTTCGGCTATGACCCGGCGAGTGACTACCTGACGATCACCCGGGATGCCCGGGGCCGGCGGATCGACTTTTCCGAGCCTGGTGCCAGCCTCCTGCTGACCAAACCGACCACGGCCGTCGCCCACAAAGGCGGGAAGCGGCTTGACCTTGAGGGCGACGACTACAACCTGCTGGCCGCCTGGATCGCCGCTGGCTGTCCGGGACCGCAGTCGGGCGAAAAGACGCTGGTGGGAATTGCAATGGAGCCGGCCGAGGCGGTTGCAACAAAGGGTGATACGGTCACCTTTCAGGTCACCGCTCGCTACAGCGATGGCTCAACCCGCGACGTGACTCACTGGTCCAGGTTCACCTCAACGGATGCCACAGTTGCAACGGTCACTGCGGATGGTCAAGCGGAGCTGATTGGCCACGGGGCCGGGGCGGTGACGGCCTGGTATTCCTCGCAGATTGCCGTAGCCCGCGTCGTCGCACCGTTTGAGCACGAGATTGAAGCAGCCGTTTTCGCGGCGGCTCCCCGGGCCAACCTGATCGACGACCATGTGCTGCAGCAGCTTGCACAGCTGCGGCTGGAGCCAGGACCTGCCTGCGATGACGCCACCTTCATCCGGCGGGCCTTTCTCGACACCATCGGGCGGCTGCCGACGGCGGAGGAGGTTCGTGACTATCTGGCTGATCATGCACCGCAGAAGCGTCGGCGGCTGGTCGACCTGCTGCTGGCCCGGCCGGAGTTTGTCGACTATTGGACGTATCGCTGGAGCGATGTCTTTCTGGTGACCGGCAGGAAGCTGCGGCCCGCCGCCGTGCAGGCTTATGCAACGTGGATTCGCGACCGCGTTGCCGAGAACACGCCCTGGGACGAGATGGTGCGGCGGGTGGTCACCGCCACCGGCTCAAGTACAGAGAACGGGGCAACCAACTTCTTTGCGGTTCATCAGGACCCCGAGACGATGGCCGAGAATGTCAGTCAGGCGTTTCTGTCGCTATCGATTAACTGTGCAAAGTGCCACAACCATCCGCTCGAGAAATGGACCAACGACCAGTACTACGCCTTCGCCAATCTCTTTGCCCGAGTGCGGGCAAAGGGCTGGGGAGGGGATGCCCGTAATGGTGACGGCAAACGAACAGTCTTCGTGACGACCCGCGGCGATCTGCTGCAGCCACGAACCGGAAAACCCCAGCCACCGGCGCCGCTTGATGGCGAGCCGCTTGACCCGACCGCCCCGGACGACCGGCGGCATGCCTTGGCTGCCTGGTTGACCGATCCGGGCAATTCCTCCTTCACCCGCTCAATCGTCAACCGGGTCTGGGCCAACTTCTTTGGTATTGGCCTGGTCAACCCGGTCGATGACATGCGGGCAAGTAATCCGGCCAGCAACGAGCCTCTGCTCGCAGCTCTTTGCGACTTTACGGTTGAGCATGGCTATGACCTCAAGTCGCTGATGCGGCTGATCCTCTTGTCGGAGACCTATCGGCGGTCGAGTGAGCCGCTGCCGACCAATCAGGCCGATACCAAATGGTTTGCCCGCACGTATCCCAAGCGGTTGATGGCCGAAGTTTTGGCTGACGCCATCAGTGATGTCACCGGCGTGCGGGATAGCTACACCGAGATCGTGTTGTCAGACGGATCAACACAAAAAGTGGACGGCTATGAGGCCGGCACCCGGGCCCTCGAACTCGCTGATTCGGCAGTAAAGAACTATTTCCTCAAGACGTTCGGCCGCAACACGCGTGAGATTACCTGCGAGTGTGAGCGGTCGAATCAACCGAGTCTCGTGCAGGTACTGCATCTGGCCAATGGCACGACCGTCAACGACAAACTGGCGGCCAAGGCGGGCTGGGTGACGCAGCTTCTTGCCACCGACCCGAAACCCGAGGCGATTGTCGAGGAAGCCTGGCTGCGAACCTTGAGCCGCCCGCCGCGGGAGGCGGAGAAAAAGCAGTTTGTTGAAATGCTTCAAGAGGCCGAATCTGCCCAGCGGCGTGAACTGGTGGAAGACCTCTATTGGTCGTTGCTGACGAGTCGGGAGTTTTTGTTCCGGCACTAGTTTTACGCCTGCGGGGCCATCCCTGGCCCCCGCAGGCTTAGGGCACGGCCTCGTGCCGTGCCGGGTGAGAATGAGGTTGGTATGCGGGTGCAGACCCTGGCCCCCGCAGGCTTAGGGCACGGCCTCGTGCCGTGCCGGGTGAGAATGAGGTTAGTATGCGGGTGCAGACCATGGCCCCCGCAGGCCTGGGGCACGGCGTCGTGCCGTGCCAGGTGAGAATGAGGTTGGTATGCGGGTGCAGACCCTGGCCTCCGCAGGCTTGGGGCACGGCGTCGTGCCGTGCCAGGTTTCAAGTGCAGACTCAAGTTCGAATTCGACGCTTCTTCCTTTGGTGGTTTTTGGGGAATATCGTGAGTTGTTTCCGAGCACGTCGGGTCATTGCCCATGCCATCTCGCCGGACGTTCGTTCCGGACATCCTGTCCTTCACTCACTCGACGGAAACTTCGCTTCGCCATCCCGGCTCCGCTCAGTTTCCAACGCCGCTCGATTGGCATGGGCAACGACCCTCACCTATTCGATTCCGTAAAGAAGCTCCACTGAGAAAGCGGGGATGCGTGGTTTCCACTCCCGAATCGGCGTTATCAGTTTTTTCAACACGAGGCTGTTCATGATTGATCGACTGTTCATCAGCTTCCTGCTGGTTTGTGCGGTGCCGGCCTTCGCGGCCCCCTCCTACGAGCACGACATCACTCCGCTGCTGCGGACGTACTGTGCCGGCTGCCACAACGACCGTGACGCCGAGGGTGGCCTGTCGGTGGAAACCTTTGCCTCGTTTCGGCGGGGGGGTGAGTTTTCCGGCGACCCGGTCAGCCCCGGCAACATCGACGGCTCGGTGATGATTGAACGGATTCGCAGCACCGACTCCGACCACATGCCTCCACTCGAAGAGCCGCAGCTGCCGGCTGAGGCAGTCGCCGCGATCGAGGCCTGGATTGCCGCCGGAGCCCCGGGGCCGGCTGAGGACCGCTCGATCCTCACCACGCTGGCCGTACCCGCCCTGCCCCACTATCCCGGCCGCAAGCCGATCACGGCGGTGGCGGTCTCGCCGACCGGTGACCGGCTGGCCGTGGCCCGGGGCCGCAGCCTCGAGCTGATTCCCCGAGACCCAGCGGGGCAGCTGCAGCTGTCGGCAGCCCAGACAATTTCGGATCTGCCTGGCAAGGTCACGGCGGTGCATTTTGATGCGACCGGAAAACGGCTGGTGCTTGCCGGCGGCCTGCCGGGGCTGTTCGGTCTGGCCGAACTGCGGGATGCCGCCACAGGCGAATTGCTCAAAAGATTCGAGGGCCACCGCGATCTCCTCTATGACGCGGAGCTCTCCCCCGATGGCAGCCTGCTGGCGACCGCTGGCTATGACACGGCGGTGAAAGTCTGGCGGGTGGCCGACGGCAGCCTGCACTGGGAAAACACCGTCCACAACGGCGCTGTCTTCGATCTGGCCTGGCACCCCAGCGGTGGGCTGCTGGCTTCGGCCAGTGCTGATGAGACGGTGAAGCTCTGGCGGGCTGCCGATGGGTTGCGGCTCGACACGCTGTCGCAGCCGCAGGCGGAGGTCTACCGGGTGCTGTTCTCCCCAACTGGCGACCGGGTGCTGGCCGCAGGCCGTGACAAGCGAATTCATGTCTGGGAACTGGTCTCGGTGACCGAGCCGGCAATCAACCCAGTGGTCTTCTCGCGTTTTGCCCACGAGAGCCCGGTGACGGCAATCGCCATTTCCGCTGATGGCAACCATCTGCTGAGCACCGCCGAGGATCGCACCCTGACCGGCTGGAGCCTGCCTGAGCTCGTCATCGAGCAGGTCTACCCGGCCCAGAGTGATGTGGTGACGGCGATTGAGCCCATGGGCAGCCAGCTGCTGCTGGGCCGGATGGATGGCAGCCTTGATGTGCTGGCCATTACAACCGACTCAGCCCTGGTACAGCGAGCAACGCAGCCGGCCCAGGCAAAGACGGCTGCCGCCGAGACCGAGCCGTCCACCGAGCTGGCGACCCACACCGAGTCTGAGCCGAATGACCAGCCGGCCGCCGCTGAGGCAGTCAGCTGGCCAGCCAACATCACGGGCACCATTGGCCATCCCCAGGATGCCGACTGCTATCGGTTTACGGGCCGGGCGGGGGTGCCGGTGCTGCTTGAGGTGAATGCCGCTCGGTCGAAGTCGCTGCTCGACTCGAAGATCGAAGTGCTCGATGCCGCCGGCCGGCCGATCGAACGGCTGCTACTGCAGGCCACCCGTGATTCCTGGCTGACATTTCGGGGCAAGAACTCAACCCAGTCGGGAGACTTCCGAGTCCATAACTGGCGGGAGATGGAGCTCGATGAATACCTCTTTGCCGGTGGCGAGGCGGTACGGCTCTGGTTCTATCCGCGGGGGCCTGACTCGGGCTTTGAGGTCTATCCAGGCTTTGGCAACCGGCACACGTTCTTTGGCACCACGGCGGTCACCCACGCCCTTGGGGAGCCGGCCTGGATCGTCCGGCCGCTGCCAGTGGGGAGCGATCCGGTGCCCAACGGGTTGCCAGTCTTCCCCGTCTATTGGGAGAACGACGACGAACCCCAGCGACGGCTGGGCAGCGACTCACAGCTGATTTTCACACCGCCGGCTGACGGCGAGTATGTCGTCCGCGTCACTGACACGCGGGGCTTTGGGGCCTCGGCTGAGCAGTCGAACTTTCACTACACGCTGACCATCCGGTCGCCACGGCCATCGTTTAGCGTCGCGGTGGGCGGCAAAGACCCCAAAGTCAGTCCCGGAAGCGGCCGGGAACTTGTCTTCACCGCCAGCCGCGTTGAGGGCTATGACGGGCCAATTCGGATCGAGGTTGATAACCTGCCACCCGGCTTCAGCTTTCATGGGCCGATCGAGATCGAGGCCGGCCAGTTCCGAGCTTTCGCCGTGCTCTCGGCGGCGGCTGAGGCAGCTGTTCCCAATGAGGCCGCCAGCCGGGCTGTCGAGGTGACGGCAACTGCGGTCGCGCCGACTGGTCGCCACGGGATCATGGTGGCCGATCCGGTAAAGAAATTTGGTGATCTGGGCATCATTAGCCTTGCCGCTCCGCCCAAGGTAACCCTTCAGGTAGTTGCTGCAGACCCGTCTGACGCCGCCAATGGAGAGGAACCGCTGACGCTGAAGCTCCGGCCCGGGCAAACGATTCGGGCGAAGGCGGTCGCCGCGAGGCATGACTTTGACGGCCGCATCCCATTTGGCCGTGATACGGATGCCGGCCGTAACCTGCCCTTTGGTGTTTTCGTTGACAACATCGGCCTCAACGGTCTGTTGATCGTCGAGGGGCAACATGAGCGGGAGTTCTCTCTGACCGCCTCACCCGTCGCCCGGCCCGGCCGACGGGTGTTTCACCTCAAGGCCGACGCCGATGGGGGGCAGTGCTCGCTGCCGGTGGTGCTCGAGGTGCTGCCGCAGCCGCGGCTGTAGCTGAACACCCGCCCCGCAAATTCCTCTCGCCGGGTATCATGCTGGCCTCATGAAAAATGCCGAAGTTGCCGGGTGGGGCTGTCCGCCGCCCGCTTCGGCCCGTCAGTCAGCAGGGAGAAGTCATGTCGGAACAGCAGGTTGAAAACGTCGTCATCATTGGCAGTGGGCCGGCCGGCTGGTGTGCCGCCACCTATGCAGCTCGGGCCCAGCTTGAGCCACTGGTCTACGAGGGGGCCATCACCGAAGCCAATCGGATGGCCGGCACGTTGCCGCTGGGCCAGCTTGCCCTCACCAGTGAGGTCGAAAACTATGCCGGCTTCCCGGCTGGTGATCTGGGGGCGTTTCTCGATTCCGCCCTGCCGAAAGAACGGCGGATGATGATGGCCCCACATGATGGCCACGGGGTGACCGGCCCGGAGCTGATGGAGTTGATGCGGCAGCAGGCAGTGAACTTCGGCACCCGCGTCGTCACCGACGACATTGCGACGGTCGACTTCTCGGCCCGACCGTTCCGGCTCAAGCCGGCCGGGGGCGGGGAGGTGCTGGCCCGCAGTGTGATCGTGGCGACTGGGGCGAGTGCGAACTGGCTCGGGTTGGAAAGTGAAGAGCGGTTCAAGAATCGGGGGGTCAGTGCCTGTGCCGTCTGTGACGGTGCCCTGCCGCGGTTCCGCAACAAGCCACTCGTGGTTGTCGGGGGTGGAGACTCAGCCGTCGAGGAGGCAACCTATCTGACGAAGTTCGCCAGTCGGGTTCATCTGATCCATCGTCGGGACGAACTGCGGGCCAGTAAGATCATGGCCCAGCGGGCGTTTGACAATGAAAAAATTGAGATCCACTTCAATAGCCAATTAGTCGAAGTGCTCGGGGATGATGAGCAGGGAGTGACCGGGGTCACACGCCCAACACGGCCTTTCTGGATGGCCAACTGGAGCTGACGCCGAAAAAGTACATCGTCTGGCAGAAGCACTTCCGCACGGCGACCAACGTCGACGGTGTCTTCGCGGCTGGCGACGTGGCTGATGACTACTACCGGCAGGCAATCTCAGCCGCTGGCACCGGCTGCATGGCGGCCCTTGATGCCGAGCGGTGGCTGGCTGAGCAGGAGTAGCAGCGCTGGCAGCAGGCTCGTAACAAAGCTTCCGGCTGGGAAGGGCTTCAGGCTGGGGGAACTCGTCCTGAGCATCAGCCCAGCATCTGCCGGAAGCGGTCGAAGAGATAGGCCGAGTCGTGAGGACCGGCAGCAGCCTCGGGATGGTACTGTACGCTGGCAGCCGGGGCGGTGCGATGCCGGAGGCCTTCTATCGTGTCGTCGTTGAGGTTGCGATGGGTGACTTCAAGGCAGTCGGGCAGCGTCTCTTCATCCACCGCAAAACCATGGTTCTGCGAGGTGATCTCGACTTTGCCGGTCGCCAGGTCGAGCACCGGCTGATTGGCCCCGCGGTGTCCGAACTTGAGCTTGAAGGTCTTGGCACCGCAGGCCTGGGCCAGGAGTTGATGCCCCAAGCAGATGCCAAAAATCGGCAGCTTGCCAACCAAATCTCGAACGGTCGCCACCCCGTAGTCAACCATTTCCGGGTCACCCGGACCGTTGCTCAGAAACACCCCGTCAGGCTGCTGGGCCAGCACCTCTTCCGCAGTCGCCCGGCCCGGCAGAACCGTTACCCGGCAGCCTCGGGAGGCTAGGTGTCTGGCAATGTTCCATTTCATGCCATAGTCGAGGGCGACAACATGCTTGGTACCGGCATACTGCGAATGTTCCGGCAGGTCTCCCCCTTCCGTTGGCTGTGGCAGCGGCGTGGCATCGGCGGCAAGCGGCTCTGACCAGTCACCGATAGAGTTGGGCATCACCTCGCGAACGAGATCACGGCCGGCGAGTTTTGGGGCTTCACGGGCAAGCGTTACCAGTTGGCCGGCATCCAGGATTTCACTTGAGAGCACCCCGGTCATCGCCCCGTGGATGCGAATCCTGCGAACGAGGGCCCGGGTATCGATACCACTGATGCCGACCACGCCGGCGGCATCAAGATACTCTGCCAGCGTGCCAGTGGCGGTGAAGTTACTCGCAGTCCGGCTCACTTCCCGAACGACAAAGCCCGCCATCTGCAACTGGCCACTCTCAACGTCGGCGGAATTCACCCCGTAGTTGCCAATCTGCGGTGCCGTCATCGTCAGAATCTGACCCCGGTAGCTCGGGTCGGTCAGAATCTCTTGATAGCCGGTCATCGAAGTGTTGAAGCAGACCTCACCGGTCACCGTGCCCCGGCGGCCGAACGCCTCACCAAAATAGACGGTGCCATCCTCGAGCGCGAGTGCCGCTTCAGCCACCTGGTTTGACCTCCTGAAGAGAATGCAAGACTGCCGAACGAGCGTCTCCAGTAGTCTCCCAGCATACCACTCGGAACCGCCATGAAAATCGGTATTGGACCAGGACACAGCAGGGTGCTGACGCGTCCTTCGGTCAGCCCTTCGTCTGGCCGCTGCCGGTGACGACGTATTTGTAGGTCGTCAGTTCGCGGGGACCGCAGGGGCCGCGGGCGTGCAGTTTGTCGGTGGAAATGCCGATTTCGGCACCCAGGCCTAGCTCTCCACCGTCATTGAAGCGGGTGCTGGCGTTGACCATCACCACGGCCGTATCAACCCCGGCGGCAAAGCGTTCAGCCGCAGCGGCATCGGCCGTCACGATGGCATCGGTATGACGGGAGCCGAAGCGATTGATGTGCTCAACTGCTTCGGCCAGCGACTGGACGACGGCGATGGAGAGCTTCGGGCCAAGGAATTCAGTGGCGAAGTCCTGATCAGTGGCTGGTCCAATGGCCGGTACGATTGCACGGGTCGCTGCGTCCCCGACCAGTTCCACTCCCCTTGACTGCAGGCCAGCGGCAACCTGCGGCAGATAGTCAGCCGCGACATCGGCATGCACCAAAAGTGACTCAGCTGCGTTGCAGACCCCCATCCGCTGACACTTGGCGTCAATCACGACGGCTTCGGCCATGGCGAGATCGGCTGCCTTGTCGACGTAGACGTGGCAATTTCCGCTGAAGTGTTTGAGGACCGGCATCCGAGCCTCCGCGCAGACCCTGCGGATGAGCCGCTCGCCACCACGGGGAATGGCAAGGTCGATCAGGTCGTCAAACTGCAGAAATGCGCCCACTGCCTCGCGATCAGCCAAATCGACCAGTTGGATGCAGTCAGGCGGCAGGCCAGCGACAGTGATCGCCTGGCGAATGCTCTCCACGATACGATTGCTTGAGTGGGCGGCCTCCTTGCCGCCTCGCAGGATGATGGCGTTGCCCGAGGCGATCGCCACCGCAGCAGCGTCGGCAGTGACGTTGGGCCGCGACTCGTAGATGAAGAAAATTACGCCGAGCGGCACGCGAACCTTGCTGACCTTCAGGCCATTCGGTCGGACCTGTGACTCGATAACCTCACTGAGCGGGTCGGGCAGGTCGGCCACCGCCTCGACGCCGATCGCGATGGCTTCGATGCGATCAGCATCGAGTCTCAGCCGATCGGTTGCGGCCACCGTCAGGCCGAAGCCGGGGGCGGCTTCAAGGTCCAGGGCGTTGGCCGCGAGGATTTCATCTACGTCCGTCCTGATCTGGGTGGCTGCTGCTCGCAGAGCGGCAGCCCGGTATTTTCCTGAAATGGTCGCCAGTTGCATCGCTGCCGCCCGGCTGCGGACGGCGATTGCCCGGCAGTGGGCGGCAAGGGCCTCCGAGTCATGTGCCGGATTGACAGGCATTCGTTTCTCCACAAATAGTTGCCTGCCTGGTGAGATGACCTGCAGCAGGGAGCTTTACCAACTTCAGAAAAGCAATGGCTGGTTTTCTTGGGTGGCCGACCAGCGACCGCTCACCAAAAAGGTAGCCGCTCGTCCGACTTCAATAGAGCCCGCCTCAGGATGATACCTCAGAAGCCAATGGAAGCGAGGCATCATGCAAGCTTGCCGAGTCCCCTCAGGTGGGTTAGGCTCGCCTCCATGTGGGCGGTTGGTTTCGTCTTGTCACTGAGCGCGGTAGACCGTCGTGGCTGAAGAGTACTTCATTCTTCGGGAGGGGGCTGTCCGGGGACCGGTCGCCAGACGCGAATTGCGGCGACTCTGGAAACGGAATCGGCTGCTTGAGCAGGATCAGATAGGGCTCTCTCCAAGCGGTCCTTGGCACGCTCCCGCTCTGCTCCTCGGGCTCGTCCACGAGTTTGTGGTGAAGCAACCGACGTTTGGCCGAGGCGGTTATCGCATCGGCTATGCCTGTCCTGGCTGTGAGGCAACGCTGGAGGCTGCGGAGGAAGAGGCCGGGAAAATTGACAACTGCCCGAATTGTGGGTGTTCGCATCTGCTTTCCCACCGGGCACTCGAGGAAATCGACCAATTGAGAACGCAGATTGTCGAGAAACAGCATCAGGCACAAGCTGAACGCGAAGAGCGACAGCGTGAAAAACAACAAAAACAGCAATTACGGCAGCAGGCTCGGGAAGCCCGGCGACAGGAGAGACACGCACAGACACAGTCGCTGCCGCGAAATTCTGCTACTGGAGGCAATGCGATGGCCAAACGTGAATTCCCCGCGCTGCAACTTGTTGCTCGGATCCTCATCATATTGCGGAATGTCCTGCTCGCACTGTGGGCAATTTTGATGCTTGTAGGCCTGTTTGCAGTGGCTTACGGTGTTGCGAATGCCGAGGGCCTGGGAAACCAGCTGCAACTCCTGGTGATCGCGTTTGTTGCAGCGATAACAGGTACGCTCTTTTTCGGTCTGCTTGCACTTGTCTATTGGGCGTCTGCGGAATTAATCAACCTTGCCCTGTATGGGGCTGAACTGCTGGAAGGAATTCAGGACGGTGTTGGTGTTCCACAAAGATCCGGCGCCGAACGTCTAGAGAAGTAGCTCACGCAATCTTTTTTCTGCATTTTTTTGATCGAAAGGCTGCTGAAGATCAGCGCAGCCTCAACCTTTAGTGGAGTGTTTTGAAGAATGAAATTGAATCTGAAAACACGTCGTCACGTGCGATCCGAAGAGCCATCCACGAAGAATTGGATGGCAAAGCAATTTGGCCGAAGAGTATTCTGTTCTGCCGTCGTACAGGGGTGTTTTGTCAGGAGTCTGCGATCAGTAACTGCTGCCCCAGCGGTTGACTTCAGGCTGGGCATTCAGGCTTTTTCGCTGCGGAAATTCAGCCTGGATCAGGCGATCAGCCATGCTCGTGATCTGGGCTTTGAATCGATCGAATTCTATGGGGGCATGTTCCCAGTCACAGATGACCCCGCAGTGATTGCCCAAACGGTCAGCAAGGTGACAGCCGCAGGGCTCACGATCTCCGCCCATGGCGTCAATCGTTTCACCGCAGATGTCGATGCAAACCGAAAGGTTTTTCAGTTTGCAAAACTGGCCGGGATTCCGACGATTACCGCCGACCCGCTTCCGGAGTCATTCGACAGTCTCGATGAACTCGTTCGGGAATTTGACATTCGGATTGCCATTCACAACCACGGGCCCGGTCATCGCTATAGCAAGGTGATAGACGTGCTGCGGGCGATTGAAAACCGCGATGAACGAATTGGGGCGTGTGCAGATCTTGGCCACTACATTCGGTCAGCAGAACGGCCCACCGAAGTCATTCGGCTCCTGCAGGGCAGGCTCTATGGAATTCACCTGAAAGATTTCGCTGAGATGAAGAAGAAGACACAAGGCGTCATCCTAGGCCAGGGGCACCTTGACCTTCGGGCAGTTTTTGCAGCCTTGAAGCAGGTGCGATTCCCGGCGGATGGGGCTCTGTCATTGGAATATGAGGAACACCCAGAAAATCCACTCAATGACATTAGGCAGTGCGTGGCGGCTGCTCGGGCGGCAATGGCTTGACTGGGACCTCCGCCGCAGTAAATGTGGCCAAAAAAGTCGTTAATGCAATTCGGGCTGATGCCACATCGTGGATGCGGATGATCTGAATGCCTTGGGCAGCGAGGCTGCAGGCGGTTGCTGCGGTGGCGAGGTCGCGTTCAATGAGGGTGGGCTCGTGGTCATGAAGCTGACTCATGAGTTTGCCGAGAAAACCCTTGCGTGAGTGGCCCACCAGAATTGGGCAGCCAAGGTCTAAGAAGTGACCAGCTCTTTGCATGAGCTGCAGGTTGTGCTGATGGGTCTTGCCAAAGCCGATTCCTGGGTCGAGACAGATTGCAGCAGGGGCAATGCCGGCTGCCAGCAGGGCGTCCCGCCGCTGGCGAAGATAGTCATGAATCTCTGCTACGACATTGTCATAGCGGGGTTCGAGTTGCATGGTCTGCGGTGTGCCCTGCATGTGCATCGCGCAGACGCCGACTCCCGTTGCCTGAGCCAGTTCAGCCATCGCCGGGTCACCTTCCAGCCCGGTGACATCGTTGATGATCTCAGCGCCGGCGGCGATTGCTTGCTCGGCTACCACTGGCTTTGAGGTGTCGATTGACACCGGCAGCCTAGACTCTGCTGCCAGCCGCCGGATCACCTCGCCGACTCGCCGCCACTCTTCCTCAGCCGCCACCGGATCGGCAAAGGGGCGGGTGCTTTCACCGCCAACGTCAAGAATGTCGGCCCCGGCAGCGGCCAGTTGCAGTCCGTGGTCGACAGCCGCCTCGATATCGGTATGTCTTCCACCGTCGGAAAAGCTGTCGGGGGTAACGTTCACAATACCCATCAGCAGCGGCGGCTGGCCTAATGCGGGCAGTGGGAGTTGCCGAGTTCGCAGCTGCCATTGAGTCGGACGTGGAGTGACTGTCATCACCACGGCTCTTCCATCAGGCCGACGATCTGCTGGGCCATCTTGACGATGCCCTCCTGCTGGGTGCTGATGACTGACCGGCCATATTCCGGAACGAGTGCAGCCGACTGCCCGACGTCGACGCTGGCCGCCGGGACTGGGACAGCACCGGACGCCAGCACCGTTCCACCGCGGTCGGCCCAGGTAACAAGTACCTGGAGATTCATCTCGACGGTCAGACGCTCACCGAGATCGACCGCTGGAACCACCCGGAAGCTATCGCACTGAAACAGTGGCACATAGATGGTCCGTACGTTTGCTGCGTAGAGCGTGCTGTTACCGAACCGGTAACTCGCACAGCCAATCAAGCTCGGCAATAGGCAGGCAAGCCCACCCAGAAGATGCCGGCGGTCAAGCTGAGAGGGCAGTAATCGGTTCATCGCAGCGGTGGGCTCTCACCCGAGTTGTCTTGGCGGGCAATTGCCGTTTCGGCCTCTGCCATCGCATCAAGTTCGGCTTCCTTCAGTGAGTCGGGGTTGAGGAAGGCGGTGAGCGCAGGGAAAGGGTCATCGCTGACGTCTTCAAGGCCGGCCAATTCCTCCAGCCGGTCACGAGACTGCTGGGCCAGCATTGTCTTGGGGTAGTCCCGGGCGATCAGGGCGTAGTAGATGCGGGCTGATGTATAGTGATTTCCCTTCTTGTAGAACTCGGCTCGCTTCCAGTGACGGAGGGCCTGTTGGGCGGCGATCTCGGCCCGGCTTCGCACCACCCGCTGTTCCTCTTCGGTGCTGAGTTGATCGGGAAACTGCACCAGAATCTGGTCGGCGAGAATCTCAGCCTCGTCAAGCATGCCCCCTTCATAGGTTGGCCCCTGATAAGCCTTCAGCTTGGCCTGAAGGGCAAACAGATGGGCTGGCATCAGAAACTCACTGTCAGGGTATTCAGTCCGTAGCAGTGAATAGAAGTAGTCGGCATCGAGCCACTCACGGCTGAGGAAGTGGGCGTTGGCCTCGGCCATCAGGCTGTCGTCAGCCAGTGGTCCCCGGGGGTCGTTGAGCCGGACATGCTCGTAGGCCTTCATGGCCCGACCACGGGTATCAAACAGTGGGCGACTACGGTCTATCACGTTTGGTACCAGCAAGGGCAGATGCCGTTTCTCGTTTTCTTCACCAGGCCGTCGTATTCGTCCTCGGCCTTGGGGTACTGGTCGGTAAAGAACAGGCATTCGGCCGACTGCCACAGGGCATCCTCTTCAAGAGCTGAATCGGGCCAACGGTCGATCACCTTGCGGTATCGCTTGAGTGCCTTGGCGTACTCTTTTTGCTGGAACAGGTCATCGGCTTCATCAAAAGCCTGCTTTGCTACCGACTCGTTTGGTCCCCGGCCAACGAGTTTCTTAAATCGCCGCTTCAAGGTCTCGCCTTTGAGGGCGTTCCAGCCGAAATCCTCCTCGGCCCCAGCGTATTCTGAGGAAATCACCGAAGAACTATCCTCCTCGGCCAAGTCCGCGGTGACGTCGCTGCCATTGTTCCAAGGCCAGGGAGGCTTTGTCAGGCTCGCGCAGCCTCCGGTAACAGCAATGACGAGTGCCGCCGTGCAGCCCCGCAGGGCTGGCCGGAGCCAGGGGCCTAAAAAATTTGCAGCGTTCATCGGTGGTTCCCCGGGGAAAAGGCGAGGGAGGTCGTCAGCCAGTGGCTGGTCTTCAGGCGGCGTCCCAGGAGGTTCGTGATCACAGTGTTCATAACGGCGCGAACCTCTCCCAACGCGGTAGCCGCAGGTTGATCCTGATTCGGCAGGATTGGTTCGACGGCAAGCTTCCGGAGCAGGTGGACCGCTGCTGCCGAGACTGACACAACCGGTCGCTGACCGCGGCGGCAGCGGGGGCAGAGCCCACCACCGGCAAGCAGGCCGAAGGCGATTCGGCTGCCCTCCAGTGGTGTTCCGCACTCTGCGCAACGGTGGAGGGCCGGTTGCTGGCCGATTTCCCGCAGGATGCCCAGTTCGGCGTGGACCAGTAGGGCAGCGATCCCAGCTGTGTTTTTTGACCACGTGATGGTTTGGTCTTGATTGGTGCCGGGTCGAGGCTGCGAGAGCAGCCCGACTGTCGTCCGTGCGAGATCAAAGAGGGTGGGTTGCGGGTCGGCATCAACGGTGACGGCATCAAGGAGTTCGGCGAGGTAGAGTCCGGCAGCGACCGCCGCCTGACAGTCACCGACACGGAATCGCTGCTCCAGAAAGGCCTCGGTCAAAAGGTCGAGGCTGTTGGCAGAGCGGCGGAGAACGAGTACCTGACAGACCGAAAGCAGGTCAAGGGCGGCGTCAAAGCTGCTCTTAGGCCGCCACGCTCCCTTCGCCAGCCCCCGCACCTTGCCATGGTCGCGGGTGAGCAGGGTGACAATGGCACTGGTTTCACCGAAAGGAATGGCTCGAAGAACAAGTGCCCGCGTCTTGTCGGCCGTCATAACGGATCCGCCGGTGTACTCACCCGCGATACCCGCAGCCGGGTGATCCGCCGGCGGGTAGCCGCCAATACCTCGATGGACACTCCGTCAGCCTCTATTCGTTCACCCACCTGTGGAATCCGACCAAACACATGAAAGGCGAAGCCGCCGATGGTGTCGAAGTCGGCCTCTTCCGGCAGGCCAAAGTGCATCCGCTCATTCAAGTCATCGGTGGGCACATTGGCAAGCGTTTCGCAGGCATCCTCCGAGAGTACAAGGATGCCGTCGGTAAAGGCTTCGTCATGCTCGTCAGCGATCTCTCCGACAATTTCTTCGAGGGCATCCTCGATAGTGACAAGGCCACAGACACCACCAAACTCATCCGTGACGATCGCCATATGCGAGTTGCCCCGTTGAAGTTCGCGCAGCAGTTTCTGAACGCTCATTGTTTCTGGGATGAAGTAAGGAGACCGCATGAGCGTGGTGAGATCGGGTGGTTCTCGTTCCGGCTCATTAGCCACCGAGCGGATACGGGCCAATTCTGCTAGTACTTCCCGGGCATGCAACACCCCAACAATGTCATCGGTCGAGGCTCGCCAGACCGGTAGTCGTGAGTGTCCACTATCGATGGCAATCGTCACCGCCGCCGACCAGCCGTCTGCCAGTGGGATCGCCACCATTTCGGTTCGAGGCGTCATGATCTCGGAAACCTGAACGTCTTCAAGTTCCATCACTCCCTCAATCATTTCCCGGGCCTCCTCATCGAGGTGCCCCTCGCGATGAGCCTCTTCCATGGCCAGGCGGATTTCATCCTGAGACTCGTCGGCGTTGCTCGTCCCTTTGCCGGGAAGAAAGCGACTGATCAGCCGAAAGACCGAGCGGCCCACCGTCATCAGCGGCCCGGCCAGCCTGACAAGAGGCCGCCAGAGCCACCAGGTTGCTGCCACTACCCAGCCTCCGGCCAGCCGGGTGGTGGCAGTGGGGATAATCACCAGCATGACCCAGGACAGCAACGTCCAGCCGCAGGCAAGCCAGAATGTTGCGACACCCTCCAGTGACTGATGGCTGATCACCATGGTGGCGATCACGGCTGTGATCACAACCGCACTTGCTGCCACGAAGGCAATCGTTCCACCAGCGGTCATAATCTCGTCGTAGGCCTCGGGGCTTCCCAGGCTGCGGCAGAGTTCTTGCAGGTGGTGCCGCCGAGTGCCACGAATAGCCCGTGCCTGAATGGCAGCGAGCATCGCCAGGATCAGGAGAATGAGAGCTGTCTGCATCAGTGTCTCATCCTGGGTGGCATCGGTGCAGACGAGGGACTGCGACTGCCTCGGCCGGTTCGCCGCGGCGGAGTTGGCAGGCCGATGGCCTGCATGAGTTGCCGTTCACGGCGACGCATCGCCCGCCGTGGGCCGGGTTGCAGATCATCAAAACCACAGAGATGCAGGAGTCCATGCAGGAGGTAATATGCCAATTCATGCTCCGGTCGCCAGTGGTATCGCGCTGCCTCGCGAACTGCGGTTTCACCACTGGCTATGACTTCGCCCACCACTCGGAGGCCTGCTGACTGTGGGCGTTTCGGCCCTGGAGTCCCGCTGAGGTCAAAACTGAGAACATCCGTCGGGTCGGGAATGTCCAGCCAACGGGCGTGAAGCTGGGCAATTTCGGTGTCATTGACAATTGCAATGCTAAGATCGACCTCGGCAGCCTTGAGCTCGATAAGTGCGGCAATAAATAGCCCACGGATATCGGATTGCCGCACCGTCAGCCGGCGTTGCCGATTGCTACAGGCTATCTGCCAGCCTGGTGCTCCTGGAGACTGGGCTGCCGCCGGCCAAGGCCCGACGGAGCGACGCCTCTCCGCTGCCACTAGGCTGTCCTCTGGTCTGGGTACTTCACTCGGCCGTGATAGACCGCCGTCAGGCTCTTCACGAGACTCTGTTCGATCAGCCGTAGCTCCTCAAGAGTCAAGCCGCAGTCCTCAAATTGACCATCGAGCAGTCGCTTCATGGCCAAGTCGTGTACGAGGCTGGTGATTCGAGCCGGAGTCGGTTCTGACAGTGAACGACTGGCACTCTCAACAGCATCAGAAAGCATCAGGACAGCCGACTCCCGCGTGCTGGGGCGGGGGCCGGGATAGCGGAAGGTCTGCTCATCCACACCGCCCCCATGAGGGTCGTTCTGAGACTTTTCGGCGGCCCGGCGATAAAAGTATTCGACCAGGGTCGTGCCGTGATGCTCGAGGAGCAGGTCAATAATCGGCTGGGGCAGGTTGTACTGCCGAGCCAGTTCAGCACCTTCCTTGACATGGGCGATGATGATCAGGCTGCTCATGGCTGGCACGAGCGTTTCGTGCCGATTTTCCTGGCGATTCTGGTTCTCAACGTAATACGCTGGTTTGAGCATCTTGCCAACGTCATGGAAGTAGCCCCCCACCCGCACCAGCAGACCACGCGCACCAATCGCTTCGGCCGCTGCCTCACCGATGCTGGCAACGTTGATCGAGTGGTTGTAGGTGCCGGGTGCCCTCCGTACCAACTCCTGCAGCAACGGGTGGGCAACATCACCAATCTCAAGCAGGCTGAGATCAGTCAGCACCCCAAAAGTCTTTTCAATAAAGGGCAACAGACCAGTCATCAGGAAGCCGGCCAGAAGCGTCCAGACGCCAGTACGGGCCGCCTCGAACAAAAGGGTGAGGTCAAGCGGATGTTCTTCCAGCAAATTCGCGCCAATTTGCGTGGCGATGGCGACGGCACCGGCCCAGAGCCCGACATAAATCAGCTTGCTGCGGCTACGTATCTGGCCCATCCAGAAAATTGTTGCCGCTGAAGCGGCTGTCAGCGTGATGTAGTCGGCCAGGCCGTGGCCAAGGCCGGTCACTAAAACGAGCGCCACCTGGGCAACCAGCAGCAGCGAAAGATCTTCGTCATAGGCGATCGCGACGGTCATGGCGAAGACAAGCAGTGGCAGAATCTCAGCCCGCCAGGCATCATTGGCGGCAAAAAAGCAGACCGCCGTCGTTGCAACCACCAGTGTCAGCAGCGTCGCAACGTGCCCAAGATCGTTCAATACCGCACGGTGGTGCAGGTGCAGATAAAACCCGGCCAGGGTGAACATGGCGATGAAAAGACCGAGCATCGAGATGGCGCGGCCGAGTTGCTGGCCCAGCGGTTGCTGTAGCATCGCCTCGTCATGCTCAAGCTTTAGCAGCGTTAGTTCGTCGGCGGTGATTTCCTGCCCGGCTGGAACCAGCAGATCACCAGCGGCATAACGGACAAACTGTTTGGGAGTTTTTTCGATCGCCTCGGTCTTGGCCTTGGCGGTGGACTCGCCATCAAGTTCGAGAGAGCCGGTCAGCCGCGGGTCGATCCAGGTGAAGACCCGGTCGGTCAATGGGCCGCTGCCAAGTTCTTCAGCGAGCCGGCCCTTGAGCCGAATCTTCGCCTCACCCAGCAGCACCTCGGCAACCTGGACGCGTAACATTTCGGTTACGTTGCCGATCGGATGGACGTCGATCTCAGTCTGGCTGCCGTCGTCAAGGCCATGCTGAATCTTTTCGAGCACGCCCTGCTGTTCCAGTGGAGCAAAAGCACGATCGATCGCCTTGTTGAACTCGAGCAGCTTTTCCTTGGTGCCAACCCTGTTGCGGAAGGCGGTGAAGGCCTGTTCGGCCTCAAGCTTTTGTCGCGCGAACTCGGTAACTGCCGGCTGTGCTGGCGCGGCTCCAGGTTGGGATGGTTGGCCGCGGCCCCTGACCACGGCATTAGCCAGTCCGGCATCAGCTTGCGTCGCTGTTTCAGGAGTGGGCGATGGGGCGGTGGCACTGTCTTGTTCGGAATCAACCGGGGTGTTCTCGTCAGTCTCAGGAGTGGCACCTGGCGATTCGTCCAGTGGTGGCGTCTGAGGGATTGGCAGGTCGGGTGGTTCCGGCGCGATTGGGGGCTGCACTGGGGCAACCTTTGTACCGGGGACGGGGACGGGAAGCCGTTCCAGCACAGGAGCTGTCTCAGGAGCGAATTCCAACCAGGCGTCGCGTGACACACCGGCAAGTGTTTCGGCAGCCGCGATTTCCGCGACGCGGTTCTTGAGGCCATCACGTATGCGGAGCAGCGGTGATCGGTCCTGGGCGTAGACCACCCTCACCTGTGACGTTGCACGCTCCTGTGCAGCACGTGTCCGATCGAGGTCGGGTTTTTCAAAGGCAAATCGGGCGACGACTCCACGCGGGGCGACCGATCCCAGCCGGAACGAAAATGGTTCTGACCAGCCCTGCAGCAGGATCAGCAGCACGACCGCGGCGATCAGGCAAAGCCCGAGGCGGACAAGCACCTCCGACCGCGAAATTGTTTCAAGCAAACCACCCCAGAACCCTTGCGGGCCTTCAACTGAGGAGGCTCGGCGGATGCGGCGGCGGAAGGAAGAGGGGGCAATGCTCATCGCGTCAAGCTCGGCGCAGGGCCGGTTTCCATGCGAAGCGGGACGAAATCATTCCTCGTAGGCCTCAACGATGCGTTGCACCAGCGGATGGCGAACGATGTCGGCACCTCCCAAGCTAATCTTGCGGCATCCGGTGACACCCTCAAGTCGATGCATGGCATCGATCAGGCCACTGCGGCGATTGGGAGGAAGGTCGATCTGGGTGGTGTCGCCAGAGATCACCATCTTTGAGCCGACTCCGAGTCTTGTCAGAAACATCTTCATCTGCGCGGCGGTGGTGTTCTGGGCCTCGTCAAGAATGATGAAGGCGTTGTTGAGGGTACGGCCCCGCATGTAGGCCAGTGGAATCATTTCGATGACATCCTGCTCAGTCAGTTTTTTGAGCAGGTCAAAGTCCATCATTTCGCGGAGAGCATCGAGCAGCGGACGCAGATAGGGATTGATCTTGGCCTGGAGGTCACCCGGCAGAAAACCGAGGCTTTCGCCGGCCTCAACCGCTGGCCTCACCAGCACAATTTTTGTCACCTGTTCACTGCGCAGTGCAGAGACCGCCATCGCCACTGCCAGAAAGGTCTTGCCACAGCCGGCCGGCCCTTCGCAAAACACAACGTCGTGGTCGCGGATGGCCCGAACATAGGCTGCCTGACCGGTGGACCGGGGGATGACATGCCCACCCGGACGTTGAACCTCAATCGGTTCAGCTGCCGCCGTCCCGCCTCCCGGGGTGCCAGCATTCAGCAAGCGATCGACATCCGCTTCGGTGACTACGCCGCTGCGGCGAGCGACCTGATCGAGTCCCTCGAATACCTCGGCGGCCCGCTGCACGGCAGCCTCATCGCCCTCGATCTGGATGGCGTCATCGCGGGCCGCGACCCCGACACCGAGTGCCGATCGGATCCTACGGAGATGCTGGTCGCGGGGGCCGAAAACCGCCAAGAGGCGTTTCGAATCGACCACTGCGATCGTCGTGCGGGACATGAGAGCCCGTCAAAAGTCTGGCGGCTGACGGTCTCGAGGCTGCGGGACGCCCACCGCGCGGCGGGCTGTCGAAGCGACTGGTAAGTCCACCTCTGACAATAATCGTACCGTGGGAGAGGAAGTGATCCCAGCACTTTCGGCTACGGTCGATAAATAGGCCGAAAAAACGGCAGAATCGGCAGTCTTGGACAGTCGCAATGCCTTACGGCCCGGCATTTACCCAAAGCAGCCAGGCGACCGGGGCAGCGAAGAGCAGAGAGTCGATCAGATCAAGCACCCCGCCAAGGCCGCCCAGCATCTGGCCAGAGTCTTTCGCGCCAAGTTCCCGCTTGATGAGTGACTCGGCCAAGTCACCGGCCATGCCGGCGATGCCGACGAGCAGGCCGTAGCTAAGCCAGCCTCCCAGTGGCTGAAGCGGCAGGGAGCTACCAAGAAACGGCTGTTCCAGGATGAGCCAGGCCCCCAGCAGTGAACCGATGACTGAACCAGCAGCCCCCTCCCAGGTCTTCCCGGGGCTGAGCCGGGGGGCCATTGGTGAGCGGCCGACCGATGCGCCAACCAGATAGGCGAAAACGTCTCCAAGTTTGACGACAGCAATCAGACTCAGTAACGGCAGAATGCCCAGATGGCCAGGCCCCGTCTGCTCAGGGCCAAGGTTCTCGACACAGACCAGCCTGAGGCCCACCATGAAGGCCATTGGTAAGCCCAGGTACGTCAGCACCAATACTCCCGCAGCAAGTCGGTCGAGGGAACGGCCCGTGGAGCGGCCTGCCACAATTTCTTTGGCGAACAACAGGCCAACCGCAGCAGTGGCAGCAAGGGCCGCCCAACTGAGAGCTGCCACCGGTGCGGTCTGATCAGAAGCGGCCACGAAGGCCTGGGTCCCAAGGGCAACCGCCACAAACGTGGCGACCACTCCGGCCCGCAACAGACCACCCGGCAGCTTGAGGCCACGGCCCGCAAAGAGAGCCACCAGTTCATCCACTCCACCAATGGCCAGGATGATGAGAATGGGCAGCAGCCACCACGCTGGCAGCCCACCGAGAAACCCAGTGGCATCAGCCCAAGCCAGCCCGGCAAAGGCGGTAATTAAGCAGACCGATACGACCGCCCGGGAGGCAAGTTTCGCGAAGGGCTTGGGTTGGCTGCTGCTCATGGTTGTGTCAGCCCTCCAAAGCGGCGTTCCCTTGTGCAGAAAGCATTGATTGCCTGATCGAGTTCAGCCGCGCCGAACTCCGGCCAGGTTTGGCTGGTCACCCAGAGTTCAGCGTAGCTGACCTGCCAGAGGAGAAAATTACTGATTCTCATCTCCCCGGCAGTCCGGATCAGCAGGTCAGGGTCGGGCATCCCGGCAGTCTCAAGCTGTGCGGCGAATGACTTTTCATCGATCGCTTCAGGGCTCAGTTGTCCGGCCGCCACCTGCCGGGCAAGAGCCTGAGCGGCGGTGACAATTTCACCGCGGCCACCGTAGTTCACGGCGAGACAAAGCCGCATGCCGGTGTTCTTAGCGCAGAGCGAAATGGTCTCGTCGATGGCGGTCAGTGTGGCTGGCGGCAGGCCTTCCCGGCTGCCGATCATCACCGGCCGGATCCCTTCCCGCAGCAGGAGCGTCCGTTCCTCAATCATGTACTGCTCAAGCAGAAGCATCAGAAACTGAAGTTCTGCCTCGGGTCGTCGCCAGTTTTCACTCGACAGGCAGTAGAGTGTGAGTTGTTCGACACCCAATCGGGCAGCGTGTTCGGTGACCCGGCGGACGCTGGCCACACCCTGGCGATGCCCCTCAATCCGCGGCAGATTTCGTCGCTGCGCCCAGCGACCGTTGCCGTCCATGATGATGGCGATGTGCCGCGGGAACCCGGCTTGTGATTCAGCCGGGATACGGCCGGGCCGCTCAGCCGTGGTGGCGATGGCGGAGTCAATCACACCGTCGCCTGTTCCTGCTGATTGGTTGGAGGACATGCTGCCGTCGCTGGTGCCGTGTTCCTGAAAATCGTCTGATCGCGGTCGGGGCCGACTGAGATGATTGTGACCGGACGGCCAAGCAGTTCGCCGATGCGGTCAACGTAACGGCGGGCGGCGACCGGTAGATCGGCCTCGCGGCGAACATCGGTCAGTTCCTCCGGCCAGCCGGGAAGTGTCTCGTAGATTGGAACCGCCTGCCGTAGGTCATCGATGTGGCTCGGAAACTGCTCGACCCGTCTGCCCGCGATTTCATACGCTGTACAGATCCGTAGTTCGTCGAGCCCCCCGAGTACGTCGAGCAGCATGACGGCCAATTCGTCGACGCCTGACAGGCGAGCGGTGTAGCGAGCGGCAACCGCATCGAACCAGCCACACCGGCGTGGCCGCTGGGTGACGGTGCCATACTCCCGGCCCCGCTGCCGCAGGTGTTCTCCCGTGGGGTTGTCCTGCTCAGTCGGCAAAGGTCCACCACCAACGCGGGTTGAGTAGGCCTTCACCACACCGATCACCCGGTTGATCCACCGGCCCGGCACTCCCGAGCCACTGGCGACACCGACCCCGGAGGAATTGCTGCTGGTGACATATGGAAAGGTGCCGTGATCAATGTCGAGCAGTGCGCCTTGTGCCCCTTCAAAGAGCACCGGCCTGCCAGCCTCGACGGCATCGAGCAACAGGTGCGTGGTGTCGCCCACACAGTCGCGGAGCCGGTCGGCGTAGTTGCTGTACTGTCTAAAGATAGCCTCACCGTCAAGCTCGATCGGCGAGGCGCCGGCAGACCGAGCCGCTTCAAGCAATTGTCGTTTGGCTTTCAGCACATGGTCGAACTGTTGGCGGAACTCGGGACGATAGAGGTCGCCAAGCCGGAGGGCGAGCGATCGCCCGACCTTGTCGCGGTAGCAGGGGCCGATGCCACGGCCGGTGGTCCCGATCGCTTCGCCGCCGGTCACGTTGCCGTTCAGGATGGCATCCTCGGCCACATGCCAGGGAAAGACCACATGGGCACGATCGCTCAGCCGGAGCTTGCCGGCGACCGTCACTCCGCGACCCTCGAGCATGTCGATCTCACCAATGATGCTGGCAGGATCAAGCACGACGCCGCCGGTGACGACACAGCTGACGTCATTGCGAAGAATACCGCTGGGGATCAGCGAGAGTTTCCAGGTTTCACCGCCCGAGACAACGGTGTGCCCCGCGTTCGCCCCCCCCTGATACCTCACCACGATCTCGTGGTGCTCGGTCAGGATGTCGACGAGCTTGCCTTTGGCTTCGTCACCCCACTGCAAACCGATGACGCAGGTTCCGGGCACGCTTGCCCCTCTCGGCTCGGGAAACACTCAAAAGCTGCGGTTACCGCTCCGCAGACCAAGTTTGAGTCTAAAACCGGGAATGAGAGGGTCAAGCGTGCCGCCTGACCACCGTGCTGGAGCCATCCGGCTGTTTCGCTACCATCTTTCACTGGCGGGCCGTTCAGTTCGGCTGTCGCCGAGCGTCCGAGATTTTAAGGGTATGCACCGATGGCACGCCGCAGTGACGGACAGCTTTTTCATGTGTCGGAGTCGGCGTCGGGCTGCACCCTGGCAGCCTTTCTTCGCGAGCAGTCGGGTGAAAGCTGGGCAGCATCCGAGAAGTTGGTCCGCGGGCGACGGGTGACCATCCACGGCAATCTCTGCACCGATGCTGCCCGACGACTCCAAGCCGGCGATGTTGTCAAACTGCTCAATGTGGCGGCAGCATCCCCGCCCGGTCCACGGGATGTCCGAATAGTTTACCTTGATGATGCTGTCGTGGTGGTCGACAAGCCCCCGGGGATCACCACCACCCGCCACCATGAGGAGGCAGGCTGGCCGGCACGACGGCGACAGGTCCAGCCGACCCTCGATGAACTGCTGCCTGCGGTAATTGGCCGGTTTCAGATGGGGCAGGCCAGCCGCCGCCGAGCCAAGCGGCCGGCCGGTCCCCCGCCCAAAGTCAGGCGGACTCCTGTCCGTGCCGTGCATCGTATCGACCGCGAGACCAGCGGACTGCTTGTCTTCGCCCGCACCGTGCCGGCCAGCCGGATTCTGGCCGAGCAGTTCCGGCAGCACGCAACCCAGCGGCGTTATCTCGCTGTCGCTGTTGGCCGTGTCGGTACGGGCACCATCATCACCCACCTGGTTCGGGATCGGGGCGATGGCCGGCGGGGGTCCAGTGGCGGCGGCGAGGGGAAGCGGGCGGTAACCCACGTCCGGCCTGTTGAGCATTTCGGCGATGCCTATACGCTGGTCGAGTGTCGGCTGGAGACGGGTCGGACCCATCAGATCCGCATCCATCTGGCGGAAAGTGGCCACCCGATCTGTGGTGAGCGGGTCTATTCTGCGCCGCCGGGCAGCGATGTCGTGGATCGTTCCCGGGCACCCAGGGTCGCCCTGCATGCCGCAGAACTCGGTTTCATCCATCCAGTGTCGGGAAAACAGCTGCACTATACGGCTCCTTTGCCTGCCGACTTGCAGCGGTTCATTGATCGACTGGCGACCGACCACGGCCGCTCGGCTCCACCAGCCGGCGGGCCGGTAACCTGATTCTGATACGATCACGAAGTCGTTCGAGCCCCTATCCGTGCCCTGTGGTCCGACCGACTTCAGCTGTACTGACCGGAGGTTCCGTCATGGGATTGCTACAGGGAATACTTGCCTGCCTGGGGCGGGTGATGATCGCGACCATCTTTCTGGTCAGCGCTGCCGGTAACAAAATCTGGAAGTTCAACGAAGTTGCTGGGTACATGGCGGCCGAAGGCGTGCCGCAGATGCCGGTGCTGGGAATTCCGTTGCACAAAATCCTGCTGACGGGGGCGATTGCCTTTCTCCTGCTCGGCGGCCTGTCGGTGGCGGCAGGGTACAGGGCTCGTATTGGCGGCTTCATGCTGCTGGTCTTCCTGGGAGCGGCCACCTACTACTTCCATGATTTTTGGAATGTTGAGCCAGAAAAACAGCCGCTTGAACTGATTCAGTTTCTCAAAAATCTGTCGCTCGCCGGCACGATGCTGTTCATCATTGCCAACGGGGCGGGGCCGGGTAGCCTCGACCGGCGCCGCCAGCGGCAGAAAAAGCGTCCAGGCCGGGAGGCTCTCGCAAGCCAGAATGCAACCAGCGAGTCGAGGTCTTTCGATGACCAGCCCGAGCCAGTGGAGGTGGGTGATGTGATCGACGAAGAGGGGCGCTGAGGTGCCCCAGCGGCCTCGTTCAATCAGGCTCCGATGGTCAAGCTACCCGGCTAGGATTCGAACCTAGACAAAGGGAACCAAAATCCCTTGTGCTACCGTTACACCACCGGGCAATCGTCGGAGCAAAGTATAGCCGATCTGAGCGGAGAAAGCCGCTTGCAACTGGCTGCCACAAGCATGAGGTCTTTTGGTCGCAAATTCTCTGCCGGCCTTGGCTCAGCAGCTCCAATGGTGTGGCGTTTCTTCGCCATTATTTGCTCAAACCGGTCGTTCACTTTCTGGAAGCAATTCAGTCGCATTCGAAGCACGGAAATATTCCCAGCAACTCTCGTGGCTATCGTTGAACCCGATAAATACCCCGACCGCAACGGCTCCCGCATGGACCGCTTGCGTCACGAGTTCCTCAAAGCCAGTCATCTCTTGTTCCGCACCGCCCGAAACAAAATAGTTGTGGCGGGGACGAATACCTTGATGCCAAAGGCCCGATTGCCGGCAGTACTGTTGAGCCTCGTCATGGCTGCAAAATAGCGGGAGGAATCGAAAAGATTCACCGGTGATTAGCCGTGCCGATCCAATTAACTGAAAGTTTCCCGAGCGGGCAAGGTGCCAGTCTGCAACGTGCATCATTCAATTCCGGCGGAACGTCGAGCAAAAGCAACTCCTCGAGCATGGCAGTTGTTCGGCAAGCCGCCCCGAAGCCGGCGGACGATTCAGCAATGCCCACGTAGACAGTCAAAGCCGAGGTTACGCCGTGCGGCAATCAGCGTCGTTCCTCCCGAACTACGATCCGCCAAGCAGCAATCTCAACAGCCAGTGCGGTTGAGGCGATAGTCGGATGCGGAACGATCCAGGAAATTCAACGCCAGCCGGTACGCTGGTGGATGAAAATAATCGAAGGATCGGCTTAAACTGCCGACGACATCGGAGGAGTGATTTGACCGACTGAAAATGCTCGAGCCTGAGTATCAGACCACTATTCGCGTCGGCACTAATTTCGACCGGCAGGCCATCGAGAGATCCCGTGAGCCTACCGGCCATGATCAGTTTGGGGAGTCACCGGCATCTCTCGTTCGGATTTTCAGAGTGCCCTTCAAAACCCATTCAGCATGTTGAGCATTGGGACCGGTATCGCTCGGGATTTTGATATGCAGGTCTTCGAACTCGTAGGCGATTTCGGCCTGACGACCAGTGAGCCGGTCGTAGAGCCCGATAGCAAGATCGGGCCAAGAGAGTGGTTGCTGCTCCGACATCACAAAACCTCTGGGGGTGAGAGTTTCCAACTGGCCAAAGGATAGGGGCCAGACGGTCAACGATCAAAATTTTTTCAGGAAAATCATGAGAGGGTTTTCGTGAATCGTTTCCGGATCCTCTTGGCAGCCTGCCTAGCACTAACCGTGCTCTCGACCTGGCCGCTCTGGCAGGCCCGTGATTTTCCGCCACTGCTGCCTGTCGCGGACTTCTGGCAGTGCAATCTTGGCTGGCCGCTGCTGGCTGCATGTGGACTGCTCGCAGTGTTGCCACGGCTGGGGCTGGCAACCTGCTGGATTGGCTTTACCCTGGCAATGCTGCTTGACCAGACCCGCATCCAGCCGCAAGTGCTGTCGATGCTGATGCTGTCGCTGGCGACCATCAATTGGCAGCCGGGTGTGCTTGCGGCACGGGCTTCACTGGTATCTCTCTGGCTCTTTGCCGGCATCCACAAGCTCATCAGTCCGGCCTACTACCAGTTCTTTGTCCCCTGGCTACTTGGTCCCGAATGGGATTCGGCTGCCGGTGTTGCGGTGGCCGCCAGTCTGGCACTCGGGGAGATCGCCTTGGGCATTGGCTGTCTCGTGCCCGCGACGAGAAGGCTTGTTGCATTTGGGGGAGTGCTGCTTCACTTGGCAGCCCTGGTGCTGCTTTCGCCGATCGGCCTCAGTTGGAACTCTGCTGTTTGGCCTTGGAATCTCGCGTTGGCGGCCGCGAGCCTCGCAATTGTGCTGCCCTGGGGAGGCTGGGCCATGGGCGAATGCTGGCAAGAGTCGCCGAACTGGGTGAAGGCCTGGGCTGTGGGGCTCTTGGTGATGCCGATGGGCTACTACGTTGGAATCGTTGATCCCTATCTAGCCGGCTGTGTCTACGCGTACAACACTCCCCGAGCATTTATCTGCACGCCATTCGACCGGACTGAGGTGGGCGGACTCGACAAAAGATGGAACGTCCCATTGCCGCCCGCCCCGCGGCTGTTCAAGGCTTTGTTTCTGAAGGTGGGGCGTCCTGGAACCTGGGTCGAAATCGAGGACCCACGGTGGTGCTGCGGTGGTACTCAAAGCTGGGAATGGCAGCAGGATCGCAGCGGGCCGCCAGCCCTCAGGATAAAGAAGGCCGTTCCGTCAGGGGGTCGGTCGCCCCCTTCGGTTTATTGACGTAGAAATATTAGGTGAGAGATTTTCCCTCGTGGTGAGGGCCACCACTCATTCGGCCGTTGCGTTCCGGATACGCGTGGTTAATTCCGCCCGCCTGCTTTCAGGAGAAGGACCAATGCTAGCACGGACCCGTTCGGCCCTGCGATCAGCGTTTACCCTGATTGAACTCCTCGTGGTGATCGCCATCATCGGCGTCCTCGTCGGCATGCTCCTGCCGGCTGTCCAGCAGGCCCGCGAGGCGGCCCGCCGGGCGAGTTGCCAGAACCATCTGAAGCAAATCGGGCTGGGCATTCACAATTTCGAGTCGGCAAGAACGCATTTTCCTACAGTGGTTAATATCTCTGGTGGAGCAAGACACTATTGGATGGCCCAGATTCTTCCCTACATGGATGAGAATCCGATCGCCGAGTTGTACGACTACACCGTGTCTTTTTCCGATCCGGCGAATCAGACAGCAGTGCAGTTTCCGCTGCCATTTGCAAGTTGTCCGAGTACCCCTGAAGGCCCCCTTAGCGACCCGCGATTTCCAACCAGTGGGACCAAATGGGGATCGTCTGCCTCCGATTACGGAGGAATTGCGGGCATCACCGCAACATCGTCCTGGTGGTCAAACTACATTTCTTACCCTCGTCCATCGATGGCATTGCTCAAAGGCTTTCTCGGTACCGCCGTACAGATTCGCTCTGCCGGTGCACCCGGACTGCGTCATAGAAATATCACGGACGGACTGTCAAAAACGGCGGCAGTCGGCGAAATGGCCGGTCGGCCGCAGGTTTGGTATTTCAATCAAGTGATTACCGGTTCTGGTGAATTGACGGGTGAATACGTCTACAACAGCGGGTGGCCCACGGCCAACAATCAGACCATCAAAGGCTTCCAACTGGACACCAGCCAGTCGCTCCAAAAAAATCAATTTCCAACCGGACCACAGGTGGTAAACGGCTCGAATAAGAGTGGTATCTACTCATTTCACCCAGGTGCTGCCGGATTTCTGTTTGTCGATGGTTCGGTTTCCTTTTTGACGAACGAGACGTCATGCGAAACGATGGCGGCCATCTGTACGTTCGCGGGTGGCGAAGTAACCTCCGATTTTTGACCACCTTTCAACAGGCTGACCCCACCGTTTGCCAACCGCAATTTCCCGGTAGGCAAGCGGTGGTTGCTTGCCTCGTCGCAGTGGCTCAGATCAGTTGTGGGTTGGAGGATTCAACAGGAGTCGCCAAAGCTGGGGAGACAGCAGCTCAAAGTTCTTCGGAAAATCGGGAGAAGTTTTTCCGGCAACGCTACGAGTGCGGTCGAGAAGCCTGGCCAGCTCCGCAGGTGGATGCCGGCATTCAGTGGCAGGAACTTGGCCCCCTGCCCGATGTGCAGCACCCGGAGGACAATCCCTTCTCTCCGGCCAAGGCTGAACTTGGCAAGGCACTCTTCTTCGACCCGCGGCTCTCCGGTAGTCGGGAGATTGCCTGCGCTTCCTGCCACGACCCTGACCTCGCCTGGGCCGACGGGCGGACCGTGAGCTTCGGCCACCACCGGGAGCCACTGAAGCGAAACGCGCCAACAATTCGAAATATCACCTTTCAGCAGTCGCTGTTCTGGGACGGCAGGGCCGACACGATCGAACAGCAGGTTGAGCAGGTGCTGCTCAATCCAGCAGAGATGCACATCACCCGGCAGCAGCTGGTCGCGGCGGTGGCCGCTGTGCCCGGCTATCGCGAGCAGTTCGCTGCGGCCTTTGCCGATTCTCAGGTGTCGTTTGACCGAGTTGTACGGGCAGTCGCCTGCTTTCAACGCACTGTTGTCGGCGGTGGCAGCCGGTTCGATCGGTTTGTCGGTGGCGAGTACGACCTGTTCAGCGACGCAGAGATCCGGGGCCTCGATCTGTTTCGCCGCAAGGCCCGCTGCCTCAACTGTCACCATGGGCCGCTCTTTTCCGATGGTCGTTTCCACGACGTTGGCCTCAGCTACTATGGCCGCAGGACGGAAGACCTTGGCCGCTACCGGGTGACCGGGAAGCCCGAAGATGTGGGCCGGTTCCGAACACCGTCCCTGCGAGATGTGACCAAGACTGAGCCACTGATGCACAACGGCCTGTTCAAGCTTTCCGGCGTGCTCAACATGTACAACGCCGGAATGCCGACCCTGAAGCGGCAGGCATACCAGCAGAACGACCCGCTGTTTCCGACAAAGTCACCACACCTGAAGCCGCTCGGACTCAGCCGGCAGGAATTGGCCGATCTGGCGGCGTTTCTGACGACACTGGAGGAGCCTTATCGTCGGATTCGCCCGCCAGCTTTGGCCTTGCCTGACGGGCCTTGAAGGCTTCGGCATTGGAAAGCCCCCAGATTTGCAGGCCCGGGTGGTCGGTCTCCGTTCCGATGACGGTCACCAACCGCTCACCATTGGGTGTGAGCAGGACGGTGGCTGGGTTGGCTGCACTGCCGGGCAGGGTGAGCAACTCCTGACCATCACTGGTATCCCAAATGCGGACAGTGCCGTCGTGGCTGGCCGTGATGAGCCGCCGACCGTCGGGTGAGAACAGCACCTTTTCCACCTGACCCTCGTGACCATGAAACCGTCGAACTTCGCGATTCGCTTCGATGTCCCAGATTTGCGCAGTGCCGTCGGTGCCGCCGCTGGCCACGAGGCGGTTATCAGGGCTGATGGCAAGCGTGAGTACCGAACCGGCATGAGCAGTAGTTGCTGTGATCGTCGCGCCGGTTTCGAAGTTGCAGATGAGAATCTTCCCCACGGCCAATCCTCTCGCCAGCATCCGACCATTTGGGCTGACAGCATTGGCGGTGACCAACCCATGTGGGGCAAGTTCGGCCATCGGCTGACCGGTGCTGCCGTCAAACAGTGCTGCCCGTTGGTAGGCCAGCCGCTTCCCGGCCAGGCCGAAGACGGGCGAGACCTGGGCCATTCGTGACACAGAGTGTTCCCGCACCTGAAAATTTTCTTTCCCGTCAGCCACGTCCCAAGCGGTCAGGCTTTTCCCTGTCGAGGTCAGTACGGTCTTTCCGTCAGGGCTGAAGCAGACTGTCCAGTGCTCACCAGTTGTGACGGCGTTGTCACTCAGTAACAGTGGTGCAGATTGAGCGTTCAGGCTCCAGATGGCAGTCTGGCCCGTTTTGGCTGGGGTCCGAAAGCTCGCTGCCAGCTGGTCGCCGGTAGGGCTGAAGGCCAGCATCGTGAGGCTCCCAAAAGCAGTTGGCAATGACTTGATCAGAATGGCGGCCCGGGAATCCCAGAGTTCGATCCGGTCAGTGGTTCCGATAGCCAGCAGGTTGCCACTGGGGCTGAGGCTGGTTGCCGTTGGCGGTAGGGCCGTGGGAATAAACGCCAACTTTGCCGGCAGATCTGGCTTCCAGAGCCGAACCGTGCCGTCGTAACCGCCGCTGGCAATGGTGTTGTCGGCTGGGTCGAAGGCAAGCGTGAGAATGGCGTCAGGATGGCCGATCCAGTCACGCAGGCAGTGCTGCTGCGGCACGTCCCAGAGCCGAAGATGCCCGTTGGTAGCACCACTGGCAAGCTGGCCAGTAGCCGTAGCAGCAAGGGCCGAAACATTCGCCTGGTGCCCGCTGAGATCACCAATAAGCCGACCCGAGGAGGTTTCCCAGGCATGAATCGTCCGTTCATCGGAGCAGGCATAGAGTTGCTCACCGCTGGGATCGAGAGCCAGCACCGTCTCAGAATTGGTGCCGCTGGCCCGCAGGCTGGCCACCATCAGTCGGTTTCCATTTTTTGTGGCAATCACTTCGACTCGGTCTGCTCGGCCAGTTGATACATGCTGGTAGAGGGCAATCGCCAAATGAGACCCTGTCTGGCTAATCGTGTACCGTCGGACGGTATCATCCATGTCGGTCTCAAAGAGTTTCACTCCGGTGGCTGCGTCCCAAAGCATGAGCCGGTTGGCTGATTCGATCAGCAGTCGGCGCTGACCGTCCACGAAGCGAATGCCACGAATCCGGCCTGGTGGTTTCGACAGGCTGGTCAGCAGTTCGCCACTCGGTTGCGAGAGAATCTGGATCCTCCCATCGGCTGCCTGCACCGCCATTCGTTGGCCGTCCTGGCACGACGCAACCGGCAAGCCAGCTGAAGTCAATGCTGCTAGGGCTGTAAAATCGCCCTGTTCGGCCCGCCAAGACCGCAGCCAATCAGCAGTCATCGAGGCGTCGGAACGCCGTGGCTTCGGAGTAACATCATAGAGGTGGAAGTTCCCGCGAATACTGTTGTTGATTGTCGGCGGTAGTTCGAGCAGTCGTCGCGTCAATAATGGCTGCGATGTCGTCTGGGAGGTGACGGGATCGATTGTGCGAACAGCAAGCTGGGTCCCAGTATCGTTCCAGTCCAAGGCGGTGACGGGACCGCTCCCTGGCGTCAAGACGACAAGCGCTTCATCGAGCGCTGGCAACAGGCAACTAAGCTCAAGTGGCAGCGGCGATCCTGCAAGTTCTGCGTTTTCCTGAAAAACCCGCCGTGCTTGTCGGAGATTCTTCGTGGTAATCGCTGCCTGCAGCGCCCGCAGATTCGCAATGTAGAGCCGCCGGGTGGCAAGTGCCGCTGCCGTGTCTGCTCTGCTCTGGGAGGCGACGGCTGCCTGCCGCTGCCGCTCTGCGCGAACCGCATAGATTGTGGTGCCGACCGTGCCGAGGATGAGCGCTCCCACAATCCCCAGGGTGGCAATCGCCACGGTCCGATGCCGACGAAAAATCCGTCGCAGGGAATCGGCCAAGCTGGGCGGACTGGCAAGAATCGGCTCACCCCGCAGGTAGCGACCCAAGTCGGCCTCGACTTCGGCCGCGCTCGAATATCGGCAGTTCCGGTCCTTGTCGAGGCATTTGGTCACAATCGTGGTCAAGTCGCCGCGGAACCGTGGGCTGACCGACGAGAGCTGGGCCGGTTCGGCTTCAGTCACAATTCGAGCGGCTTCATGGATTGGCCGGTTGCGGACGTCGTACGGGGGGCGACCAGCGAGCAGTTCGTAGAGCACGACTCCCAGCGAGTAAACATCGGCTCGAATGTCGAGGTCATCAGCATTGCCCGCGAGCTGCTCTGGGCTCATGTACTGCAGCGTGCCAACTAGCTGTCCGGCATCAGTGTGGAATGTCGTCAGAGCGACATCGCCATCGGTACCCCGGGCGACACCAAAATCGATGATCTTGGGCTGGCCGTCGGCGGCAACAAGGATGTTGCCAGGCTTGAGGTCGCGATGAACAACACCCCGTTGGTGACCATGGGCGACAGCCGCAACCGCTTTCTGGATCAACTCAACTCGATCTTTGGTCGAGAGCTCCTGCCGTTGGGCAAAGCGGGTGATGGCGATGCCCTCCTCCACGTATTCCATGACGAAGTAGGGCACGAGCTGGCCGCCGACCTGCTCAATGCCTGCTGAATAGATCTGGGCGATTGCCGGGTGTGACAGTCGACCCAGAATCTGGGCTTCCAATTCGAAGCGTTTGGCAGCCGCCCTGGACAGCAGCCCTGGCCGAATCACCTTGACGGCGACGATTCGATCTGGACGGTCCTGCCTGCCCTGAAAAACTCGGCCCATGCCGCCCTCTCCAATGAGTTTGAGAAGGGTGACGTCACCAAGTCGGGTGCCCAGCTGGCAGGCGTCGTTTACCAGGGCGTCAGGGTCACCCAGAAATTCTGATAGGCCGCCGAAGCTGAGTGACGGTTCGGTCGATCCAGAGGTCTGATCCATGCCGGCTTCAGTCTGCAGGGGGCACGACGATTCCCGAGATATCGCCGGCTGGCTCACCGCCTGCAGATACTATTTTGCTAAGCCGGCTGGTTACTGCAAACGAGAGCTGTTCGAGTTCGATTGCCAGATCGACAGCCACCTGCTGCACACCGACCGGCAGTGTGAGTGTCACTGGCGCAAAGTTGACGATTCCCTCGACTCCCGCTGCCACAAGCCCATTTGCTGCTTCCTGGGCCCGATTGGCCGGAACTACGATCATGCCCAGCCTGATTCCTTTTTCAGCGACTGTCGCGGGCAGTTCGCTGAGCGGCTGGATGTGAATGCCCTGCACAATCACCCCAACCTTGGCGGGGTCCGCATCGAAGGCAGCCTCGATCGAGAAATTTTGCCGTCCGAACCCCCGGTAGCCGAGCAGGGCCTGACCGAGGTTGCCGACGCCGACCATGACCACGGGCCAGGCCTGATTGGTACCGAGGATGTCCCGCATGGCCCGAATCAGCTCCTCGCAGCGGTAGCCGACGCCGGGGTAGCCGAACTGGCCAAAGAATCCGAGGTCTTTCCTCACTTGGGCATCACTGAAACCAAGCAAGGTTCCGAGCTGTCCCGAAGAGACCGTCGATCGGCCTGCCGCTTCCAGCCGCTGGAGTTCTCGCAAGTAGAGGCTGATCCGGCTGACAACGACCTTCGGAACGCTGGCGTCGGAGGGCAACTCTCCAGACTGTAGTTGTGATTCGTCGGACGCCATGAATCATCCACCAGACCCGTGTCGAACCTTTTTAATCTACTATCCGCGCTGCAGCGTCCGCAAACCGGCTCTGCTGCGAACCGGTTCTGACGATTGTAAGGCCGCTGGGGCCCTAGAAAAAATCGCACGATTACAGAAAGCGATCATCCTGGGAAGAGTTTGTGGGCGATGTTTGAAAGCAGGGTGACAGGCTGTCGCTGATGAGCGGTCTGTCGGTCGGCTTTGTGTTCCCAAGGGCACAGTCAGTCCTTCCTCCAGGTGAGCATTTCGGGAGAGCATGATGAACAGAGTTTGGGTGAGCGGCCTGCTGATAGTGGCTGCAGTGGTGGCAGTGAGCCGATCGGCTGATGCTGCCTATTGCGGCTTGGCCAGCTATCAACATGGGGCGACAAAGCTAACCACGGTCAGTTTTGCCCGGGCCCGAAAGGCGTGTTCCAGCTGCGAACGCGCCGAACCATCATGTGCTGCTGCGGCATGCTGTGATACACGAATGGTCAAGGATGTCGTGTACGAGCAGAAGCAATACACCTGCTACAAGACGGTCTGCGAGAGGGTGGTCGAGCAGAAGGAAATCGACTGCGTCCGTTACGAAAAAGAGCAGTGTTTCCGCGAGGTCGAGTACACGATTTGCAAGCCGGTCTGGGAGACCCGCAGCAGAAGCATTCCCTACACGGTCTGCAAGCCTGTGTACGAGACGCGGACGAAGGAGATTCCGTACACAGTCTGCAAGCCTGTGTATGAGACCCGCGAGCAGTGCTATACGGTCTGCAAGCCTGTGTACGAGACACGGACGAAGGAGATTCCGTACACGGTCTCGGACGAAGGAGATTCCGTACACGGTCTGCAAGCCTGTCTACGAGACACGCGAAGAATGCTACACGGTCTGCAAGCCGGTCTATGAGACTTGCACGAAGGAAATTCCTTATACCGTCTGCAAGCCGGTCTGGGAGACCCGGACGCGCGATATCTGCCGAACGGTCTGCAAGCCGGTGCACTTCACCAAGACCGTCAAGGTCTGCAGCGGCCGCTGGGAGACCGAGACGTGTGAGATTCCCGGGCCGGTTGTCACCAAGTGTGTCCGTGAGCCGGGGTGCTGGGAGACCGATTGCTCGGGCCGCCGCTGCTACCGCCCTGGCCCGGTGAAAAAGGTTCAGGTGCAGTGCCCCTCCCGCACCATCTGCAAGAAGGTCTGGGTGCCGGAGGTCTGCGAGAAAGAGGTCAAGTGCGTTCGCTATGAGCGCGAGACCGTTGTTGAGCAGCAGTGCTATAAGGTTTGCAAGATGGTCCGTGAGCAGCGGGTCAAGACCTGCTGCTACCGAACCTGCAAGATGGTTCCCGAGCAGCGAGTGCGAACCTATAAGGTCTGCAAGATGGTGCCCGAGCAGCGGGTGCGGACCTGCTGCTACAAGGTCTGCAAGATGGTTCCTGAGCAGCGGGTGCGGACCTATCAGGTCTGCCGGATGGTGCCCGAGCAGCGGGTGAAGACCTGCTGCTACAAGGTCTGCAAGATGGTTCCCGAGCAGCGGGTGCGGACCTATCAGGTCTGCAAGATGGTGCCCGAGCAGCGGGTGCGGACCTGCTGCTACAAGGTCTGCAAGATGGTTCCCGAGCAGCGAGTGCGGACCTACCAGGTCTGCAAGATGGTTCCCGAGCAGCGAGTGAAGACCTGCTGCTACAAGGTCTGCAAGATGGTTCCTGAGCAACGAGTGCGAACCTATCAGGTCTGCAAGATGGTTCCCGAGCAGCGGGTGAAGACCTGCTGCTATCAGGTCTGCAAGATGGTTCCCGAGCAGCGGGTGCGGACCTACCAGGTCTGCAAGATGGTTCCCGAGCAGCGAGTGAAGACCTGCTGCTAC
>RFVE01000001.1 GCA_009922585.1 Planctomycetia bacterium | reverse complement strand
CCAAGCTCGTTGGGGTCGTACCAAAACTCAAAATCGTGCTTTGCCACCGACAGGGTGTCCCCTGGCTTTACATGCTGTTCGCTGATCCGAACGCCGTTTACCTTGGTGCCATTACTGCTGCCGAGGTCGCGGACCATCCAAATGCCCTCCTCGACGGCAAGCTCACAGTGCGATCCGGAAACGGTTGAGAACCGCAGCACGATGTCCGACGACTCCCGTCTTCCCACAACAAGCGTTTTTTTAACCAGCGGAATCGGGTCACCGCCTCCGAGCGGTTGCAGTTCTCCGTACATGATCTGAGTTCCTGATTCGTGTGGTATCGGCTCTGGTGCTGCTCGGAAACTCGGGGAGGATCAGTTTCGGGCCCTTTCAGACTCAGCAACACATAAACATACGATGTCAACAGGTGTCTTGTGCGAAAAGTCGCTTCTGGGGGCGAATCTGCTGAAGGCTTGCCAGCCGGGCGTGGGCGTGCAACGATTTTCCGAGGAATCTGAGTGGGCCGGGTGATCGCCGGCTGTTTTCGGGAATGCGCAGCATATTTTGTGCCAATTCGAGGGCGGCGGGAGGAAAGTCCGGGCTCCGGAGGGTGTGATGGTGGGTAACGCCCACCGGCCGAAAGGCCAGGGAAAGTGCCACAGAGAAGAGACCGCCGCCGGCTTTTGTCAGCGGTAAGGGTGAAACGGTGAGGTAAGAGCTCACCAGCAGACCGGGTGACCGGTTTGGCTTGGTAAACCCCATCAGGAGCAAGGCCGAACAGGAAGGAGATCGCCGTTCGCGGCGGCCCGGGGCGACCCGTCCCGGTTTCCTTTCGGGTGGGCTGCTTGAGGCGGCGGGTAACCGTCGTCCTAGAGAAATGATCGCCCCGCCCCGGCAACGGCCGAGGCGGACAAAACCCGGCTTATAGGCCCACTCAGATTCTTTCCTATGCCGTCTGCGGGGGCTCGTGAGTTCAACCGGCGGTCAATTCTCGCTGCGTTTCTTCATCAATCAATTTCAGCAGCTTTGTGATGCAGAGCGAATTGATGCTGACTCTCATCTGCTGGGCTTCGGCCTTCAGTGTTTCGTGCAGCGACCGCGGCATTCGTACCGTCACGACCCGCTGGCTTTCCCGAGGGGCTGGCTGATCCTGTTGTCGCTGACGAAGCTCATCGAGCATTTCCCGAATCCGGGCGTATTCTGGTGAGCATTCAAACCGCAGCAAAGCCTCAGGGTGCTGGAACGTCCGTCGGACGATTCCCTCGAGCCCCATAATTTCTCGAAAAAAAACCAGCCATTCTGGGTTGGCAGCAAATAGCTGCTCGGCAACCTCGAGAACTGCCTGGGGGCCATGCTCCTGCCTGGCCGCGACTGGTTCCAAAGCGGACGGCTCGGCTCGTGTAGCCATCTGAAAACTCCTAAGGGCATCTCGGCGGCTCAGGGACCGCTCTGACTCTGATGACTCGGCCGCCCAGTGGTCGTCCGATTGCCAGAAGCTTTCGCATGCAGTCAAGCTGCGAATGCAAGTTCTTTGATAGCAAAGACTTACGCCCAGTTGCCGGCAGCTGCCTCAAAGTCTTGCAGGGCTGCACGAAGGGCAGGCACAGGATTCTCTGCCTAGAAAGTGCGCAGCAGGCTTGTTTCGCATTTGCCAACTGTCCGTTTTTTACGGCTTCCGCGCTGGGAGTCGTCTACGGTGCTGTCGGCCCCGTTTTTTCCGCAACATTGGTCAAATTTCCCTCGGCCCCGAGAGCAAGTTCGAGGACTGCTGCGGCCAGATCGTCTGGAACGACACGCTGCAGCGCCTGCCAGCCCGGCACTGCATTCACCTCGAGAAGCCAGAGAGAACCGTCAGTTGCTGGCAGCAGATCGACCCCAGCGAGTTCGGCACCGACTGCCGCCGCTGCCTTTCGGGCCAGATCGATCCAGTCGGCTGGAGCGGCGAATGGGGCAGGTTGACCCCCGAGGGCGATATTGGTTCGCCAGTCACCGGCGGGGGCCAACCGCTTCATCGCATAGGTTCGATCTCCCACGACCAGGATGCGAACGTCCCAGCCCTCATGCGGAATCTGCTGCTGGACCAAGATGGCTCCCTGACCCCGGAGTGGTTCTGGTGGATCACCGGTTTTGGCAAGCTGGCAAAGGCCACGGCCGTTCGAGCCGAACAGCGGTTTGGCAATCAGACTGTCTCCCAGTTCTCCCCGTACGCGGTCCAGATCCGCGGCCGACTGCACCAGTGCTGAGGGAACAACCGGCAGTCCTGCTGCCGCCAGTCGGGCTGTGGCCAGATATTTATCGATAGCGATTTCAAGTGCTGCTGGCTGGTTGAGTATCCTCCGCCCCTGGGCTGCTAGCCGTCCCAGCATGTCCATGCGGCTGATGACTTGCTCAAGCGTGCCAGCAGGCATGCCCCGGATGAGCAGGCAGTCCGCCAGTTCCACTGCCTCGGGGAGGAACCGTTCTTTTCCATCGCTGATCAAAGCCGCCAGTTCTGGCCAGCTTACGACCTGCCCGACGGCCCGGCGGTCACATCGCTGCAGGAGCTCATTGACATGCCAGCTACCGGAATTCCCGATCAGCACAATCCGCGGCCTGTTTGCCATCGCGGTTCAGCCAGTTGCCGTAAACGACTGCTCGATCACCCCCGCCTCAATTCGTCCGAAGCGTCGGCGGCGACCAGTGTCATGATTGATAAACTCAACCATTGCCGGTGCAAAGATCGCTGGATCGAGGGCATAGAAGTCCCCATTGGCCTGCTTGAACAAATCGCGGAATGGCTGCCCATGAGCCGGGGAGTGGCTGCTGACGATTTGGGGGCCGATGAGGTCGAGGCTGGCATCATCCCCGGTGATCTCAAGCTGAACGAAGCCACCGTAGAGGATGGCGTCGTTGGTACGGCCGATTGCGGTCAAATTGTCGGCTGCGACCGGGGGCAGGGGGGCGGCTGCCCACCCGGCGATGATTCGGCTGAGGTCGAACTTCCGTTCATGCAACTGGTGCAAGGCCGTCTCAAGAGACCGGGCGACGACCTGCATCGTACCCGCCGGGCTGGCAGTCGCGGCTACCAGCAAAATCAACCCACCCGGTTCCACCCCTGCCCGATCGGCAAGCTGGCAACACACCCTTTCTGGAGGGAGCTGGCTTGCCTCAAGCAGACCGACTGCCACTGGAACTCGCTCCCGCCGACCGATTGTGTCGAAAATCTCTTCGCCTCCGATGGCGGCCCGCAGTGGTCCACTCGCCATGGCAAAGTACCCACTGTCGTCCACCTTCCAGCCGGCATACTGTGACGCCAGGCAGGCGGCGACCGGATCGGCTGATGCAACCGTGACGACCGGCCAAGGGCATTTGGGCCAGACCTCCTCAAGCGGTGTGCCGCCCGCTGTGTCGCTCAGCCCGACCTCGCCCTGTCCTCCCAGGGCCGCCCGCGCCAGCAGCATGCCCAGGCTGTTGTTGCCCGTGGCGGACACCCCACAGTCAATGACCCGACTTCCTCCACACTCATGGATTTCAGCGGCAAAGCTCGCCGGAGTGGAAAGGAGATCGTCGAGCAGGATGACGGCTGCGGCATTCAGTGAAACTGCTTCGGCCTGCTCGTTTACAGGATCGGTGTCGACAGGGTGATTCAATGCAGCGGTGCTTCTCAAGATGTGCATAGGGGGAGTTGGCTACTCTTGATAAGACTGGCGGCTGGCTGAGCAACAAAACCCCGGAAACGATCCATTTTTGTCGGTGTAGACTGGAATCGCAACTGCCTGTGCCTCGGCTGCCGCCAATCCAGCCCTGTCGCGGGCTGACATCACCTGCCGGGAAGACGGACGAATGCCGAGTCTCACCGTCGAAAATTACGTCAAAGCGATCTATCAAATTTCGGCGACCCAGGCGGATCAGCCTGTCAGTACTGGCCAATTGGCGACCGCGCTGGGCGTCACGCCGGGGACGGTCACGAGCATGCTCAAAACCCTCGATGCCGCCCGTCTGGCAGCTCATACGCCTTATGAAGGGGTGGCTCTTTCTGAAACTGGCAGGGCGCTCGCCCTGCGGGTCATTCGTCGCCATCGGCTGATTGAGCAGTTCCTGGTGCAGACCCTTGAGATGACCTGGGACGAGGTCCACGAAGAAGCTGAACATATGGAGCATGCCGTCAGCGATCTGTTAATCGATCGCATCGACGCCTTTCTCGGGCAACCCGATGTTGATCCACACGGCGATCCAATTCCACGGGGGAACGCGGACCGAATCGCAGAAGCCACCGACGCCGGTCACCCCTTGTCAGCCGCTGCGGCTGGCGAGCGGTTTCGGGTGACCCGTGTGCTCGACCAGTCACCCCCGTTTCTCCGGTACCTCTCAGACAGTGGACTGGTGCTCGACGCAGTCGGCCGTGTCGAACGAGCGGTCGATGATGCTGGGGTGGTCCAGGTTCGCATTGGCGGCGGGGCCGTTGCCCTCCCACGCGAGGCCGCTGCCAGCCTCATTGTCACTCCGCTTTCGTAGCCGAGACTGGTTTCGCTGGCGAGCCGGGCAGTTGCTCCCAAACCGCCGCCTGCCCCAGGCATTCATCGACCTCGACGCGAAGCCCCGCAGTGAGTGGTTGGCCAGCCCGGGCAAAGGCATCTAGCAGCTCCTGGCCGATCCAGCGGCCCAGCCACTCAGCGGTGGTGTTTGCAAGTGGTAGCAGGCGGCACTCATCGGCAGGAAACACCCAGCGACGACTCCCAAAGCGGACCTCAACCTCGGCCTGTCCCGCTACGGTCTGCTCCCTGACGTGAATCAGCCGATTTTCGGTTGGTAGCAGCATGGCATGGTCGAGCCGTGCGACGATGGCGGTCAGGGTGTCGCGCAGCCGAATGAAATCGACCACCATGCCGTGTGCATCGGGACAGCCGAAGACCTCACAGGCAACGGTCCAGTTGTGCCCGTGCATTGGCTCACAGATCTCGTCGGTCAGGGTGATGAAGTGACCCGCGGAAAAAACGTGAACAGCTTTTCGCATGGTAACGCGGTAATGGTCGGGCATGAGTGGAGTCTGCCTGGAGGAACTCTTGGGGACTGACGGAAGACCTTTTTGGGGGTTTGGGGACGGACCCCCCACCATTTCATTTCGTGATTGATCGCCAAAGGTGAATATAGAGTGCAGCGGCGACGAGGTCGGCCGTGGTGCCGGGGTTGAGCCGCCGGGGGGCACGGAGGTCGTGGTCGAATCGAGCAACGGCGGTTGTCCAGCCTGAGCCGGAAAGGTCGGCGATTGCTGCGGCTTGTCTCGCGACGTCGATTGCTGTCGGCAGCCCGTGCCGTCTGGCGATGAGGGAGTCGGGGGTGCGAGCCAGTTGCCGGAGTGCTGTCCGCACGATGGTCTCTTCCCAGCCGCAGCCAGCTGCCTCGAGCGCTGCCAGGTCGGCTACCGGCCCAGCCCAGAGCGGCTCATAGCCCTCTGCCCAGAGTGCAGCGATACGATCGCTCGGAACCTGTTCGGCGGCCGCTTGCATGGCGGTAAGAATGGATGCCGGGGCTGGCCCGGCGATATCGTGACGGGACCGTCGGCCGAGACCGCCCGCGCCGGCGGCGCGAATGGCTGCGTAGATCGCCGCTGCATCGGTACTGTCGAGGGTTGCCAGTGCCTGCCGTACCGTGGCTGGTGACAGATCGCCTTCAGCAGCCGAAGCAGCGGCCAGTGGAGTGACTGCCAGTACGATCCCGAGGTTCGCATTGGACTGACTCACTGCCCGCGCAGCAGTGACGGCCTCCTGGATCACCTGGCCGAGCGGTTCTCGACCGGCCCGGTCCAGTGGCGGTCCGATGGCAATGGCGGCAGCCCGTAGGTCGGCGTAGCAGAGGTCGGGAAAGGCTGCGGCTGGGTGGACGTTGCCCGGCTTGCGGGCCGTGGCCTCGAGAAGGCTGGCAGCAGTGGCTATTCCGCCGGGGCTTTGCGGAACGACCCCAGCCGTCTGACTCGCGGTCAGTGCGAAGGCAGCCTCGCGAAGCGACCGCTCGCCGGATGGGAAGTATGAGTTCTTGATGTCCAGCATGATGTTGGCGGGCATGGTATGAAACAATTGATGGCAGCAGGTTGGACGCCCACCTCAGCACAAGTCGCTCAGGCTCTTGCGGCCACCGACCGTGGGGGGGCAACGATTGCTGTCAACGAAGGCCCTGCGACCAGGAAAGAACACCATCATGCCACAGAAGCTCCCCGCTGCCATTGGATCGGACGCCTTCATCAATCGCGAGTTGAGCTGGCTGGAATTCAATCTGCGGGTGCTCGAAGAGGCCGAAAACCCGGAGAACCCCCTGCTGGAGCGAATGAAGTTCCTGGCGATCTTCAGTTCGAACCTCGATGAATTTTTCATGGTGCGGGTGGCAGGCGTCCGCGAGCAGGCTTTTGGAGACGGGGCGCCGCAGGATTTTGCAGCCGACGGGATGACCGCCATTGAGCAGTTGCGAGCGATCGCGGCCCGCACCCAGGAATTGGTCGCCCGCCAGTACCGCTGCCTGCGGGAGAGTATTGGGCCAGCCATGGTGGAGGCCGGATTCAGCGTCATGAAAGATGCCGATCTGAACGCTGAGCAGCGGGCATATGTCGATACATTTTTCCAGGAACGGGCTCTTCCGATTCTGACGCCGATGGCCTGCGACCCGTCCCATCCCTCGCCCCGCTACCACAACCGTGGGCTCTATCTTGGGGCAATGCTCGAACACGAGGAGGGACTCGGCCCGAAACAGCTCTTTGCTGTTGTCCAAGTGCCTCAGGTGTTGCCGCGAATTGTGGTGCTGCCCGGCAGCGGCAGTGGTAAAGCGTCTTTCCTGCTGCTTGAGGAGTTGGTCGCCGCCAGGCTCCCAGAGCTATTCGGTGGATTTGCGGTGAAATCGTGGACGACTTTTCGGATCACCCGTGACTGCGACCAGGAACTGCTTGAGCAGGAGTCGGATGACATGCTGCGGCTGATCGAGGAGCGGCTCAAGGCCCGGCAGCGGGGGCAGGCAGTGCGGATCGAAATTGCTGCCAAGGCCGACGAGGCGATTGCTCAGCGGATCATCGACGATGAAGACCTGCACAGCGGGAGTGAAGACCCTGGTGATGCAGGCTATGACGAGGTCTATCGCATCGACGGCCCACTCGATCTGACCGGAATGTGGGAACTCTACAAGCTGGCCGGCTTCGAGAAATTTCATGATCCACCATTCACCCCCCGAATGCCTCCTGCCTTTCGGCAACGGCGGGATATCTTCGCGGCGATCGCCCGCGAGGACATCCTTGTTCACCATCCTTACGAATCGTTCGATCCAGTGGTTGAGTTTGTCACCTCAGCAGCGAAGGATCCCCGGGTGCTGGCCATCAAGCAGACGCTCTATCGCACCAGTGGTGACTCACCAATCACCCGGGCGTTGATGGAGGCTGCCGAAGCGGGCAAGCATGTTACGGCGTTGGTAGAGCTTCAGGCCCGTTTTGATGAGGCCAACAATGTCAGCTGGGCGCGGCGGCTGGAACGTGCCGGGGTGCACGTTGTCTTCGGTTTCCTCGATCTCAAGACGCACTGTAAGGTCTCACTTGTGGTCCGGAATGAGCGTGAGGGCCTGAAGCGGTACGTTCATCTTGGGACCGGAAATTACAACCCCGCGACCGCGACCACTTACACCGACCTTGGACTATTCACAGCCAACGAGGCAATTGCGGAGGACGCAACGGCGTTGTTCAATCTGCTGACCGGCTACTCGCAGGGCCACGCCTGGCAGCAGTTGATCGTCGCCCCCAACGACCTACATCGTCGAACCCTTGAACTCATCGACGGGCAGTCCGCCCGAGCAGCGGCAGGCAAGCCGGCTCGGATTTTCGCCAAGGTCAATTCGCTGGTTGATCATCAGGTGATTGAGGCCCTTTACCGGGCGAGTCAGGCAGGCGTCCCGATCGACATTCTCTCGCGGGGCATCTGCTCGCTGCGGCCCGGCGTCCCCGGGCTCAGTGAGAACATCAAGGTTCGCAGCATCGTCGACCGGTTCCTTGAGCACAGCCGGATCTACATCTTTGGTGAGGGCGACGAGGCGAAGGTCTTCCTGGCCAGCGCCGACTGGATGCCCCGCAACTTCTTCCGGCGGGTTGAGGTAATGTTTCCGGTGTTGGCTGAGCCGCTCCGGCGACGATTGCTTGACTCGATCATTCCGACCTACCTCGCCGACAACACCCGGACCCGGATCATGCAGCCTGACGGCAGCTTTGACCTGCTGCATCCGGCCGCCGGTGAAGATCCGGTTCGCTGCCAGGTACAATTCATGAACGAGACAGATCTGTCCGCTGCCGCCGCAACCAAGCTTCCCAGCCTTGAAGATGAGGCGGCGGGCCGGCCGGCGACAGCGGCGGGCAAGGCTCGTGCTTCAGGCACGCGGCAGCGTCAGGGCGGGTTGAAGGGGCGGAAGTCCCGCTCGTAGACTGTGGGGCTTCGGTTCGGCAGCCCGGATAGGTCCGTGGCCTGATCGATCGCAACAGAGGTACGGGCTCAAGCGGACGCTATGGCCGACGATCATTACCAAGTTCTTGGAGTTTCGCGGACGGCGACGGCCGAGGATATCCGCAAGGCCTACCGGGAAATGGCCAGGAAATACCATCCCGACCTCCACCCTGATGACAAGGCGGCGAAGGAGCAGTTCAAGAAGGTGCAGACCGCCTTCGATGTGCTCAACGACCCGAGCAAACGGGAGATGTACGACCGCTACGGCAGCTCCTTTGAGGGTGTTGGTGGTGGCGGCGGCTGGAGCCCTCAGGGGCAGGCGGGACCCTTTCCTGGCGGGCCGCAGGCTGGTGCTGAAATCGACCTCGAAAGCCTCTTTGGCGGCGGCTTTGCCGATTTATTCGGCGGTGGCCGGGGGAAACGAGCCGGTCGGAGCCGGCGAACGGCGGCGATGCCGGGTGAGGATCTTTCTGCCACCATCAGCGTGCCGTTCAAGCTGGCAATTGATGGGGGCAAGACCGAGGTGCGGATTGAGCGGGATGGCCGAGGCGAGACGATCAGCGTCACCATCCCTCAAGGGCTTCCCGATGGCGCTCGAATGCGGCTGCGAGGGCAGGGGCGACCCGGAAGTGGAGGCGGTGCTGCAGGTGATCTCGTGTTACAGGTGCGGGTCGAGCCCCATCCCGTCTTTCGCCGCGACGGCGATACGCTGCTGGTCGGGCTGCCGATCACGCTCTCCGAGGCGATTGCCGGTGCCAAAGTCGATCTACCAACACCGTGGGGCACGATCAGTCTGCGGATTCCTCCAGGCACGTCGTCTGGCAAAAAGCTTCGGGCCGCCGGCATGGGTGTGCGGCATGCCAACGGGGCCAAGGGTGATCTGATTGCCGACGTTCAAATTGCGCTGCCGGGCGGTGCCGACGCCACCGCGACAGCAGCCCTGCTTGAGGCGGCCCGGGCGGCAGAGGCGACGGTGACCGAGCCGCCTCGGACGGGGCTGGTCTGGTGAACGCGGACCGCGGGGACTGCCGGTTTCCGCGGTCTGCCCGCTTGCGGAGACCGCTCGATTTTAAGACGGTCTACGAAGGTCGAACCTCGGTGGCTGCCGGGCCGCTGGTGCTCTACGGGCTGCGACGGCATGACAGCACTGTTTCCCGGTTGGGCCTGTCTGTCTCCCGCCGGGTGGGGCATGCAGTTGTCCGCAACCGTTGGAAGCGGCGGCTGCGGGATGTCTTTCGCCGGCTGCGGGAAAGGCTGCCAGCCGGTCTCGACATCGTTGTGGTCGTGCGGGCGGCCGGCCCACCCCGAGCCGGTGCAGCCGGCGTGGCGGCGATCGAGCGACTCCTCCTCGACCTGACTGGCCGATTGGCCAGGAAAATTGGCGAGCGGGCAGAAAAGATCTCGCCGGCTGATGACCAGCCGCATCCCGTCACCCCGCAATCGTCAGTGAAAAGGAGCGGCGACTCGAATGGCTGACAGTTTGCTGCAACTGGCGCGAGGACTGGCTGCGACCGCCGATCGGCTGGCGGTCTTGGCTCTCCTCGGGCTGGTTGCCGCCTATCGTCTGCTCCTGAGTCCTCTTCTGGGCAGGCACTGCCGCTTCGAGCCGACCTGCAGTCGTTACTTTGCCGATGCCGTCCGGAAATATGGAGCAATTCGAGGCACGGTCAAAGGCGTCGGCCGGATCTGCCGCTGCCACCCCTGGCAACCCGGTGGCCATGACCCGCCGTGAGCCGGGCGGCAGCAGACTGTTGGCGAAACCTGCTAACCGATGCCCTGCCGCACGGCCCAGACTGCCGCCTGAGTGCGGTCGTTCACCGCTAGTTTGCGAAGCAGATTTTGCACATGCTCTTTAACCGTCTCAACACTGATCGTCAGGGCGTCGGCGATCTCCTGGTTGGAAAGCCCCATCGCGATTACCCGGAGTACTTGGGTCTCTCTCGGCGTCAGCGGCACCTCAATACCGTCCGGTAGCGTGCGGTTGGCAATCCGGCTGGTCATCAGCCGGAGTTCACCCCGCTGGTGGGGCGAGCCGCCCTCCACGGCGGCCTTGATCGCACGAATATCAAGCAGTACGACATCGGGCCGCAGGCGGGCACACAGGTCCGTGGCTTCAGCCCCGGTGGCGGCCGTCCCAAGAACTTCAATACCGGTTTCGTCAAAGAGGGCTTTCAGGCCCTCCCGCACAACCTCGTGGTCGTCGACGATCACCAGCCTGATTGTGGTTGCCTGGGACATCGGAAGTCATCTCCGAACAGAAGGATTGATGTCACTGGAAGGTTCTTGGGCAGATTCACACCTCCAGCAATCAATGTAAACCGAAACCACCCGGTCTGACACCCCATCCCCCCGCTGGAAGCCGTTCACCGACTCGCACAACCGACCTCTATGAGGGGGCATACACGCCTGAAAGCATGAGATTCTTCGGCTCAGGCGGCAAGCCGCAACTCGACGGCCATCAGCCCGAAGATAACCAGCCCAGATGGTTGAGCCATTGCTGCAGCCAGGGAAGCGTCCAAGGACTCCAGGTTGGAGCCGCTACTGAGACCACCGACAGTCCCAGCAGAACCAGCATGAGGCCGAAGCCCAACCGGCCGGCCTGCAGGCGGTCGGCTGCTGGCGTGATGGCAAACGCCCACAACGGTGCCAGCCAAAAAACCCAGCGGAATCCGCTTGATGTCCCGCCGTAGTTCCGGTCGAGCGGCTGTCGGGTCAGATAAAAAGTGATCACCACCAGGCTGACCAGGCCGATCGTCATTGCCAGCAGCTGCCACCCAGGACCAGGCCGCCGGCGCAGCAGTATCAGCCCTGGAACCAGCAACAGCCAGGCGGGGGTCAACGACACCATGCCATGATGCCCTACCAGCGAATGGAACGCATAGACGGCAAGCGAAGGCTCTCCCCGGTCAATCCCCTGCGGGTTCCGCCAGTAGCTCTCGATCACCCTGCCGTTTGGTAACGTGAACCGATAGTCATACCAGTTGTCGGGGTTCCATTCATGGGGTTGGTCCGGTGGCTGCATGCTGGCTGTGACCGCCGGCACGGTGGTCGGTGTCGAACTTCGGAAGGCATAGGCCGGCAGTGGTGTGCCATGGGCCAGGGTGTTGGTGCCAATGGCGGCAACGGCCACCAGGGCAACCGCCGGAACGGCTGCGATCACCGTCCGCCGCCAGTCGCAGGCCGCCAGCAGCCCGACTACCGCTGCCGTCCAGGCAAGCGCTGGCAGTTCGCAGGCGGCTGCCAGCCCCGCCGCCAGACCAGCAGTAACAAACCAGCCCCAGCCCCGGCGGCCGTCCAGCAGAATCGGTAGTACCGCCCAGAGACTGACTGCAGCACATGCCGCAGCGAACAGATGATTGTTGAGCACCACGGCGAAGGTATTGAGCAGGGTGCCGCAGGCGATGACCGCAGCTGCCCAGAGTCGGCCCTGGTCGGTCCGGCCCACCCGGTCGATGCAGCCAAATCCCGCTAGCATCGTGACTGCCAGGGGCAGCAAACCGAAGAACACCAGCAGCAGGCGACCGAGTTCGAAGGGATGGTCGCCCAGCGTCCAGCCAGTCAGACGGTGGACCAGCCAATATGGCCCAGCGAGTAACACCGGCAGCAATGGGGGCTTGCTTGAGTAGAGATGCAACTGACCATCGGCACCGGGGTGGACCACGGCGTCAATCGTGTCCCAGCCGGGCTCGGTGACCAGTTCTTCAATGGCGAAGCTGCCCCGTTCAACCAGGCTGCGAATCGTGAGCCAGCGACTACGGTCGTTGCCCGAGAGGAACGGTCGCAACAGTCGTTTCTCGGTTCGGATCGTTTCGGTCAGTTCCTGCCGAATCGCCGTCGGATCGACCGGGCCACCAGTGTCAGCTGCTCTGGCCAATCTGCGTTTCACCGCGTCATCGATCAGCCGTTTCTCCAGGGCCAGGCGATCGACGCTTGCCACCGTGCCAATTCGGCCTAGCACACCACCCAGTGCGACGGCGGCAAGCAGCCCGTAGATGGTCCACCGCAGGCCACGGGTGCGGTCGGCAGCCGCCTGGTGCCCCGGCTTTGTCGGCAGCCGACCGGTTTGCAGGGCCAGCCAGACGCGGATGAGGTCGAAGAGGCCATGGAAAAAACGGGTGAACCCGTATTTTGAAACGCCCCGCGTGCGGGGCCGGTGATGGACTGGCTGCTCCACGACCCGGCCACCAGCCGCCGCCGCCAGCACCGGAATGAATCGATGCATCCCAGTCGTGAGCGGAAGCTGCCGAGCAAGCTCTCGGTGCATCGCCTTCAAGCCACAGTTGTGATCATGCAGCCAGAGCCCGGTCAACCAGCTGACCAGCAGGTTGAAGACCCGTGAGGGCATGGTCTTATGCCAGGGGTCGAGTCGTGGGGTTTTCCAGCCATTGACCAGATCGGCCGGGGCCACCGGTGGCAACTGGCCCGTTGACGCAAGGCCAAGCTGGGCCAGCATGCAGGGGATTTCCGCCGGATCGTCCTGGCCGTCGCCATCGAGCATCACCACGGCTGTCCCCTCGGCCCTGGCAAAACCGAGGGCGAGGGCTGCCGATTTTCCAGAACCATTGGTCAGCGGCAGGCAGACAATCCGGCTGTCGTTGGCAGTTGCTGCAGTGACCTCGGTGGCCGAGCCGTCGGTCGAGCCGTCATCGATCACCAGCACCTCCCAGCGGAAGCCAGCGGCGTCGAGTGCCGTAGCTATTTCCGTGAGCAGTGGGCCAATGTTGCCAGCTTCGTTCCGCACCGGGATGACGAGGGTGACCTGCGGGGAATTCGGGGGCGTCTTCGGCATGGATTGCAAGAGATTGAGGGGCGGGAGGCGGCGGGCTGCTGCGGCAGCGGCGAGTATGGCACGGAGAGGCGGTCGGGTTCGACCCGAAAACAGCCGTTGTTCCCGATTCCACGAGGGGTTGCCTACAATCGGGATTTTCGCCGGTCACATCCTTTTCCTCGGGAAGCGACGTCTGCACTTATGGCCCGCCTGATTTCTCTCGGTGTTATTCTCGGCCTGATTGCGGTCTTTGGCCTGCTGTCGCTCCGGGTGATGGCGGGCTTCCTACTGCCGCTGCTGTTGGCGGCCATGCTGGTCGTGATCTTTGGACCGCTCTACCGCTGGCTGCGGCAGGCCTTACGAAGTCCCGACTGGGTGGCGGCCGGGCTGACCACCGGTTTTGTGCTGCTGATCGTGTTGGTGCCGCTGGCGTTACTGGTGATCCGTGCAGGCGGTGATGCAGTGGCCATGCTCAAAAGTCCATCCGGCCTGCGGCTTGACCCGGCGATCCTTGATGGATTCATCACCTCGTTCAACGAGGCGACCGGGCTTCACCTTACCGCAGATGACGTCAACGCCGAGTTGCGAAAGCTGGCAGAGGATCTGTTCGGTCCGATTGCCACTGGTGCCCCGGTTGTCATCATCAAGCTGATCATTGGCGTGATCGTCATGACAGTTTCACTGTTTTATTTTCTTGCCGATGGTTCGCGGATGTTCGCCGCGGTCACCCGGCTGATCCCGCTTGATCAGCGGTATCAATGGCAGTTGCTCGAGGAGTTTGAGGAGATCAGTCGGGCGGTTGTCAGTTCGACGCTTTTGGCAGCCATTGTCCAGGCTGTACTGGCTGGCTTTGGTTTCTACTTCGCGGGGCTCGAAACGGTTTTTCTGCTCACCCTGCTCACCTTCTTTGCGGCGATGATTCCCTTTGTCGGCGCGGCGGCGGTCTGGGGTGGGGCGAGTCTCTACCTGCTATTTTTTGTCAAAGATACCTGGGCTGCTGTCGGGCTCGCTCTCTGGGGGGTGTCGGTCGTCTCAACGATCGACAATGTGATCAAGCCGATCGTCCTTCACGGTCAGTCAAAGCTCCACCCGCTGCTGGCTCTGCTCAGTGTGCTGGGTGGGGTTGGTGCGCTCGGCCCGATCGGCATCTTCGTCGGCCCCATTGCCGTGGCCTTTCTGCAGGCAGCCCTGACGATGCTTCAGACTGAGCTTGGCACGCTCGCCGAAGACCGTCAGGCGGCTGTGGCCACAGCCGAGTTGCATGAACCGCCCAGCCGAGGGTGAAATAGAATCATCGGTAGGAGGCTGACTGGCCGACCCCAGCGTTGAAAGGCATAACGATGTTGCTCAAATTCCTCTGTCTGACCGCTGCCATGCTGGCCACGGGTATCGAAACGGCCTACGTTCCAGCAGAGACAGGCGGTGGGGACTATCTCGTTCGGGTCGAACCTGATCTGGTCGCCGGCCGCAGTCCCTATACATTCTCCAGCGATGTGCCGGCCGACAGCCGGGATGTCCGCCGTGTCTGCATTTACGTCGCTGATCGTTGGCCGGCGACGGTGGAGCGGAGCGTCATCGAGGCTGCGGCTCGACCCCGGCCAACCGCGGCGGGAACCATGACCGCCGCAGAATCGCCGGCTGAGGAATCGCCAGCTGAGGAACGCCCGTGGTCGCTTCTGATCGGCACGCTTGTGGCGCTGTTTCTTTCGCTTGGGGGGAATGCCTACCTTGGCATTCTGCTCGGCGGTATGCGGACCCGCTACCTGAGCCTCGTCCGTGACCGGCTGCCAGGGCTGTCATAGCCGCGGGTTTGCTACTGGTTTCGGCCTTGGCCTGAACCAAAAAAGAACTCTTCGGCCGGCCAGGACTCGGAGGACACCCGGGGTGTTGGGGCCGGAGCCGTTGTCAGACGTGTCGGAACGGTTCGTCGCGGTGGTGCCGGCCCGAGGAAGCGAACAGTTGCCTTCGCGTCTTCAAACAATGCGGCAACATGGGCGTGGCAGGTGAGCACGAGCATCTGCCGATCCCCCGCCTGATCAGCCATGAATGCGACCAGCGTGCGGGCCGCTGCTCGGGCGCGGGTATCGTCAAAGTTGACCAGGGCATCATCCATCACGACCGGCAGCACGACGCCGTGCTCGTGCAGGCTGCGAACCAGGGCCAACCGCAGGGCCAGAAAGACCTGTTCACGGGTGCCTCGGCTGAGCCGCTCAGGATTCCAGACCGTACCGGATGCATCGTGGACATCGAGTCGTGCCTCGTCGACGGCTGTGGTAATCCTGACGTAACGCCCCTCGGTCAGCTGTTTGAGCCAGTGTGACGCCTCCTGCAGCGCCGCTGGCTGATGGTGGCGAGCGACCTCTGCTCGGGTTTTTTCCAGTAGATCGTGCGTGCGGTGGAGCAGCCGCGACCGCCGCTCGTGCTCGGCAATCGCTGCCTCGATCCGAGCGAGCTGTCGCTGCTTTCGCTCACGGTCGTCATCAACTTCAGCCAGTGCGATTCGCTCGGTGAGACGGTCGAGCTGTTGCCGGCGGCTGGCGAGTGTCTGCGTTAATTCGGTGGAAGCTGCTTCGGCATCTTCCAGCCTCTGCTGCAGTGGCAGTTCAGACTGATCACCGAGCCATTCGTCGAGCAGATCGGGTTCAGCAAATCGGGCCCGTGCGTCGAGCCAGCTGCGTTCGGCAATGGCAGTATCTCGTTCGAGCTGGTCAAAGGCCGGGCGGCGATCAACCTGGGCCAGAAAGTCCTCTTCGGTTTCAACTTCCCAGCGTTCCAGCCAGGCCCGGAGGCCACGGTCGCAGGCCCGGAGTTGCCGGATCGCCTGCCGGTGACGCAGCCGGGATCGGTCAAGTTTTCGACTGAGGGACTGCCGCTGGTCGTGAATCCGCCGCTGCTGATCGAGCAATTCGTCGAGCTGCTGGAGATGGTCAAGTGGCGTTCCCTCGGGCACGAGGTTGCATTCAACCATCACTGCGTCGATGCGACGGGCAGCGGCCGTGAGTTCTTCCCGCTTCTGCCGAGCCTCGTCCGAAAGCCGACGGCGGTCATCATCAAGGGCCAGCAGTTCATGGCGATGGGTGCCGATTCGCCAAACCTCAGCCGGGCTGAGGGTGGCTGGCAGCCCCCGCTGTTCGAGTGACTTTTTCCAGCGGGCCACCGCCGATTTGCGGCGGCCAATGGCTCGTTTCAATCCCTGCCGAGCAGCTTCAACCCGTTCGTTGAAAACGGGCAGGGTACCCTCCCGGCCAGCCAGCTGTTCCAGCCGGGCGATCTCGGCGTCAGCCTGGGCGGCCCGTCGTTCAAGATCACCACCATGCTCGAACCGTGGAACATCGTCGGTGGCCGTGATGGCGAGTTGGCGGGCCGCCTTGGCGATTGTCCGGTCGAGAGTCTCGCACTGGCTGACCGCCTCGGCCTGCTGCTGCTGGGCGAGGTCGTGCTGCCGTCTGAGCTCGTCGAGCTTGACTCCTGCTGACTTGTCAAGCGACCAGGTCATCACCGAGGCCACGCCGGTCCCCGCAAGCCCGAGGGCTGCGATCACGTACGCCAGCGGTCCGGTGACCACCGCCGGCAGCAGCAGTCCTGAGAGCAGCATGCCAGCGCCGACGACAAAGACACCGCCAAGGCCGAGTAGCCAGTTCATCGGCAGCACTTGCCCCTCAAGCTGTCGACCCATCTCCCGCTCCAGTTGAGCGGTTGTTGCCTGCAGTTCTTCCACTCGCTTTCCGATGGCCAGGCGTTTTCGAGTCGCCGTCGCCTGTTCGGTGGCCGCCTCGATGGCGGCAGTCAGGCTCAGGCCGCCAAGTGATGCCTCGGCCCCCTGAACCCGGCCTTCGGCCTGCTGCAGCCTTTTTTTTGCACGCGAAAGTCGGGCGCGGGCCTTCGCCACTCCGCGGGATGCCGCCTTGCACCGCCGGGCCCGGTTCCGCAGGGGCCCGAAGGAGAGCGAGAGCCCTTCCGGCAGCAACACACCAAGTCCGTCGTCAGCGGCATCAAGCTGATCGACCTGAACAAGTTTGGCGAGACCGCAGAGCCCAACTTGCTCGCCAAACCTGCGGGCGGCCAGTCTGGCATGGGCCTCGGCCCGGCTGGCATCGGCAACCAGTCGCTCCAGTTGCGGCCGCTCATCATTGAGTGCCGAAATGGCCGAGCGCTTCTCCCAAATCACGTTCTCGGCAGGGACGTCAGCCAGTTCCCGCGCCAGCCGTCGCCGTTCCTGCCGCCGCTTCTCGGCCAGGCGGGCGGCTCGGCGCCGCCCTTTGACATCCTGTCGCCAGCCGTCGTAGTCGGGGTGGACAAGGGTGACAAGCTTCAGGGCCTCCAACTCGGCGGTGAGCCTTCTCCAGGTGCTGTGAAGTTCACCTGCTGGCACCGCTGCCCGGATCAGTCCCTCGGACCGCCTGGCCCGGTCAACCGCTGCCGCCAGGCCATCGGCCTCGCGTTCCAACCGTGTCTGTTCGACAAACAGGTCACCAATCGTGGCGGCGGTATCGGTCTCGATCAGCTCGCGGAGTTCCTGCCGCTGTCGTTGAAGTGCTTTCAGGGGTGGCTCGTTGGCATCGCCGTCTCCCTGCTCCAGCCGGGCGATCGCCTCTTCGATATGGCGAAGCGTGCCAGCAACCCGCGAGCGATCAAGACCGTTGGCAAGTTCGTAAAGCCGACTTCCGCAGCCCTCCGGCTCGAGGGTTCGTAGTTCATGCAGTTCGTCGAGCCCAAAGGCCATCACGTTGGTGAAGGTGGCTTCGTCGATATCTCCGACGAGGTCCTGGAGGTAGATCCGTTGGTCGGCATCGTGGTGGTTATCGAGTCGCTCAATGGTCACGAGGTCGCCTTCGTCACCACCGAGGCCGACAATGCCGTCCTCGTAGCTGGCCCGGGTAAGGCTGGCGATTTCAGGTCCTTCATGCCGGCGTTCAATCAGGAACCGGTGCCGCTCGCGTTCTCCCCGCGGTCCCCGGCCGATTGTCACCACCAACCGTCCGCTGCAGGGCCGCTGCGGGTCAAGCACGCCACGGCGGAAGAGGCCTTCGAAGCCGAAGAAGATTGCCCGGACAAATTCCAGCAGTGAGGTCTTTCCGATTTCGTTCGTGCCGTGCAGAACCTGCACGCCCCGGCCGAGCCCATCGATGGTGACATCTTCGAGCCCGCCAAACTGTTCAATCTCCAGCCGTTCAATGTGCATTGGCTTTTCTCCACAAAGTTCAGTCGGCCGCGAGCAGTTCGAGGGCGAGCCAGGCAGCTTCCCGGTCGAGCGGCACACCCTGGCCGGTCGCTTCCCGCTCGGTCACGATGTCGGCCAGTGCCGAGGTGAATGAGTTGCTGGCGCCGGGGCGTCCCCCCGAGCGACTGTGGCCGAGGGGAGCAAGCGACTCATCGGCGTCGGCAGCAACGGCTTCGCACCAGAGGTCTCCGGTCGCCGTGCGACAGCGTTCACGCAGCAGGCGGAGCGTCGCCTCAGCAGCAGCGCCGACCTCGATCCGACGTTCCACGCTCGTACCGCACGAAACCTGGCAGTCAATCAAGGTCAACGGGGCGGTAGTGGCTGGCGGCGGTTGTTGCGCCAGCGGTTCAAGGGCCCGCCAGAGGCTTTCAGCAAGTTGAGTATGGTCGCCTTCAGCAGACTCGATGCAGATCGTCCGCCAGATTACTGCCGCAGCTGGCAGCGACTGCCAGCTGGCAAGTTGACGGCTGGCCGCTGCCGTTTGGACGGCGGCCTCGTCGTTGTCTGTTGGTGGCTGATAGAGACGCAGCCCGTGACAGCCTTCATCAGGTGGCAGATTTCGTGCTCGGGCCTGGAGGGGTGGCAAGCGGAGGACTCCGGGTGGCAGGCTACCGGCGGTCGCGGTGGCCCAAATCACAAGGGTGTCTGGCCGGCTCAGCACTGCTGGTGGGATGGTCTGGCGGGCCGTCCGGTCGTGTTCAGACTCACAGCCAATCAGGATCCGACGGTGCAACGCCGCGGGCGATTCGGTGGCTACGGCACGTTCAGCGTCGGCTGGGGTGGCGGTTGCCCAGAGTTCAACTGTGGTCGAGCGAATGGTCGCCGTCCAGGGATTGAGTGGCGTGGCAAAGCTCAGACCGGCAGGTTCCCCCAGCATCCGCTGTACCTCGCGGGGGGCTGTCGGATTGGTCGTGACCCAAATGGTGTCGCAGCCGTCGGCCGCTGCTTCGAGGACGAGTTGGCGAAGGGCAATCACCTGAGCAGGACTTGCCCGCAGCGGGTTGATGACGCTGCCGCAGAGAACAACGCCACTGGCCTCATGCTCGCGGGCCAGCTGGTAGGCTTGCCGCAGAGCGGTCAGTGGTGCTTGTCTGAGCCGGAGGCCGAGCGGCTCGGGGATGCCTTCCGGCTCAGCAATTGGGCAGTCAATGGTAGGATTAGAGGCGAAAATAAGATCAAACATGGGCAGTCTCTCGGCGATTCGGGCGGTGGGACGATCGCTGCCAGACCAGGCTGCATCTACTGGCAAGGTTTCGCCTGTTTGCCCGGTTTAAGTCCATCCTTGTTCAGGACTCTACCGCCGTCACCGTGATTTCCGCTACTGCAAAAGCGGTGGCTGACTGGCCAGTGACTGGGCTGCTGCTGCTGCCCATGCCAAATCATCTGCCGGACTCCCGATGGTGACCGAGAGGCGGCTTCGATGCAGCACACCCTTCTCGATGAGTGTGGGGAAAAACCAGGTCGTGAGGGTGAAGCTGGGTGGCTCGGGGCGTTCGGGCAGCGTGCGCCTCTGCAAGGAGACTTCGCGACCCTCGTCTCGCCGTACGCAGATGGCAAGACTTCGGCCCGCAAGGGACTGACGAAACAGGAGGCAGAGTACGGCAGCATTGGCGAGTTGCCGCCAGGGCAGTTGGGTAACGCCAGCGGTGGGGATGGGCGGTAGCCATTCCAGCTGTTGGCCTGTACTGATGCCTGGAATGACCTCAGTCGCTGGCAACCGGCAATCGACAGCGATAGCTCCATCACTGCGAACGGCTGAGGTCTGAACTGACAGCACCAGTTCAACAGTGAGATCGGCCGGACCTGTCGCCAGCCGCCACAGGGCCGTGGCACGAAGCCTGCGGCTATTCCGCGGTTCGTGGATGGAGACCGCGTCGCCGCCGCGAACCCAGCCATCGATGAATTGATTGGCAAGCCTGTCGGGTAGCCTCACTGCCAGCAGTTCGGCTGCGGCGTTACACCCGCTGAGTTGAATGCCCTGCTCGGGGCGGTGCAGGTCAAGCCAGCCGCTGAGGTCACCGATCTCAACATTCAGCCGGTCAGTGTTGCTGGCGGCATCGCGGCGGGAGTGATCGGTCGATTTGCGGGCATGCCAGGTGAACCCGGTGGCTGCTCCGCTGCTGATCGTGGTCTGCGTCATGGCATCCGGCAGCATATTGTAGAATCTAGGGTAATGCAGCCGCGGCGATTGAAACCGCTGCATACTCGAGGAAGATTCATGCAACAAGCAGCGAACGGCGGACCTGACAAAACCGAACCCGCAGCGGCTGAACTCAGGGAGTTCGGCGATGCCGCCGAAACTGCTGCCCGGGCAGGGGGTGAGGTGCTGAGGGACTGGCGTGGGCGGTTCGGTATTTCCAAGAAAGGCCCCAAGGATCTCGTCACCGAGGCCGATATCGCGGCCCAGCGAACGATTCGCGAGATCCTGCTGGGCCGGTTCCCCGAGCACGGCTTCATCGGGGAAGAAGGGGAGGCCGAACGGGAGGTACCGCCGTTACGTTGGATGGTCGATCCGCTCGATGGCACCAGTAACTACGTCCATGGATTTCCAGCCTATTGTGTGTCAGTCGCGTTAGCAGTTGGTGACAGGCTGCTGGCTGGGGCGATCTACGATCCGGTCGCCGACGAATGTTTTACTGCCATCAGGGGCGGTGGCGCCAGGCTCGACGGGATGGCACTGCATACCGCCGATCCTCTCGACCTCAACGATGCCCTCGTTGCCGTGAGCTTTCCTCCCCACGTTTCGGCGGAGTCACAGGCCGTCTCCGATTTTCTTGCCGTCATTCCCAGGGTCCATTCCGTGCGACGAACGGGCTCGACAGCAATCAATCTCGCCTACCTTGCAGCTGGTCGGCTCGACGGTTTCTGGGTGCGGCGAATTGCCTGCTGGGACGTTGCAGCCGGGTTGTTGATTGCCAGCGAGGCAGGGGCTGTGGTCATTCCCTGCCGCCATGCCGACGACCCGGTCGGAACTCCCCGTCGCCAAGAGGTTTCACTGGAACGGCCCGCCTTCCTTGCTGCCGCGAACCGGTTGGTTGCCACCGGGTTGGACGAGGCGCTTGCCGACAAACCCTCGTCGGTCTGACAGAAACCGAAAAAACGGTTCATGCCGGTCATCCGACTCATTCCGCGGCGGCGGGAGCCGCCCCCGCCCGGCCTCGGGGAATTTGCTGGGCAGGTCGGGTTGCTGCGGGGTAGGTTCAAAGAGGTAGCGGTTTGCGCAATCGGAAAATTCTCACACCATAGAAATCGGCAACTGCTCGTGTATTGCCCCCCATCCCGCCGGCAGCGGAGGCTCTGCCGACTGCCCCTGTGCGAGTTGCTGGCAGGCTGGCTGCTCTGTGCTTGGCTCATGGTGCCACTGGCTGTCGCCGTGGCAGCGGAGCCAGTGCGACCGCCGGCGACGGCTGGGGTGCGAGAACTTGAGCCGGAGCTTTACTATTTAGAGGACGATGCCGGGGGGCTGGTTCCCGTTCCCGGATTCCGGTACCGCGATTTTGTCGACCTGATCAGGCTTCGCGAAGGGCTACCCGGGCTCCCGGAGCTACCGGGTGCGGTCCTCGAGCAGGTGCGGGTGCGGGTCATCATGCCACCGCGTGATGACAATCGGCAGACGGCTGTCGCTGAAGTAGAGGCGGTCATCCGGCAGACCCGCCCGGGCTGGGTCATGCTGCCGTTGAAGCTTTCCGAACTGGTGCTGACAGCTCCGCCCCGGGTGACGGGTGCCGGGCGAGTGATCCTGACGGTCGACAGGCCGCCAGTCACGCCCAGCTCTGATGCCACCGACCAGCGTCTGCCGGCAGTGGCGGACGGGCCCGTGACCTTCCGCGGCGAGAGTGGTGGCTTTCTGGCTTGGGTGAATGGGCGGGAAGCCGGGACGCCAGTTTCAGAGAGTGAGTCCGAGCGGCAGACGATCACCCTGGAGGGGCTGATCCCTGTCGATGGTACCGACCGCCGGGATCTTATCTCGCTGACCCTGCCGGCGGCAGCCAGGTCCCGGCTTGAAATCGATTCCTGGCGGCGACAGCCCGAGGTCAGCCTCGCGCCCCGAGTGCTCGCCCCCGCAGTGGTGCCGCTGGACGACGGCCCGGAGGCCGCTGGCGGAAGTCGGGTTTCGGTTGAAGGACTGGTCGGGCCGACCCGTATCCGGCTGACAAATCCTGAACCGGCGACACTGATGGCGGCTGAGTTGACCGAAGTGACAACCGAAAGCGTCGTCCGTGTGGACGGTCGCACGGCTCGGATCGATGCGGTTCTGCAACTCGCAAATCTGCCCGCCGATCGCCGGACTCTTACCATCGCTTTACCACCGCGGGCAGTCCTGCGCCGGGTTGGCCAGCCAGCAAGTCTGATTCGTCGGGGTGGCACAGCGGACCAGCCGGTGGCGGTGGTACGGCTCGATGATGTTCGAGAGGGCAAGGCAATGGTCGAATTGACCTGTGAACGGGCGATCGATCCTGCCGGCCGGGAGAGCTTTGATGTGGGTGGGTTCAGCGTGGCCGATATTCCGGACTGGCGGCAGTGGGGCAGCACGAGCGTCATTGCCGACGGTGACTGGCAGGTCGACTGGGAGCCGCAGCCGGAGAACCGACGTATTGACCCACCGGTGGCCATGCAGCAACCCGGCTTCGTGGCAGCCTTTGCCTACGACTCGCAGCCGGCCCGGCTACCCCTGACGGTGAAGCCACGCCGGAGCCGCGTGGTCATCGAGCCGGAGTATCGCTATCACGTCAGTGGCAGTCGGATTGAGGTTGATATCCGACTGCGGGCATCGATTCGCGGGGTGGCGGCGGAACGGGTGCGGCTGGCGATTCCGGGCTGGGAAGTTGAGGACGTCGGGCCGGCAGGCATTGTTGACACCGCCCGGGTAGCGGTCGATGAGGGTGAGGTCTCGGTGCCCTTTCTCCAGCCGCTTGCTGGAGATGTAGTTGTTGAACTCCGCTGTAGCAGGCCGATCGATCGCGTGAATACCCTGCTCAGGTGGACGACTCCTGTGCCCCGTGCCGATCTGGTTGGGCCTGCGAATGTCACCATCACCTCAGACAGTGACATCGAAGTCATTCCCGACAACGAGCTGATTGAAGGGATGAGCCGCCAGGTCGCAGTCCAGCAGGGCAAGGTTGCCGGTGAAGTACCCAGGATGACTTATCGGGTGGAGGCGACTGAGGCAATTTTTGCGGCGAACCGTCGGTTCCTTGATCGTCAGGTCGATGCCACGGTCGCCTCCCAAATCGACATCGGGACGACTGCGTTGGCTGTCCGCCAGGTGGTGCGGCTGGATGTGGCCAATGTGCCGCTCGAGTTCATCGAATGGGTGGTCCCCGAATCCGTGCTGGACGAGGCAGACATCGAAATTCGGCAGAATGGCCAGCTCCTGCTGCCGGATGTCGTTGCCGCAGATGTTGCCGCCGAGCCGTTTCCTGGCCCAGCTGAACCGGCCGCTCCGGCAGCTGTGCCGGAAGCGGGCGATGGCGAAGCGACAACCACTTCTCCGCAGCGGGCGATCAGGGCCCTCCTGACCGAGCCGCTGCTCGGCATGGGGGAATTGGTTATCCGTTATCGTCAGCCACTGCCGGAGATTCCAGACGAAACGACCGTTGCAGTCTCGGTGCCGCTGCTTCTGCCCCAGCCGGCGGTGATCGGTCGCGAATCGGTCACGCTGACCGAGACGGTTGGTTTTAACGTCGACGTGCGAGACGACCGCTGGAACCGGGAGGGCGATCTGCAGCAACAGGGCTTTGGCCGGACCTGGAACGCCGTGCAGCAACAGCCACGTATCGATCTGGCGATTTCCCGACGCGGCGAGGACGTCCGCGGTGAGACTGTGGTGGAAGCGGCCTGGGTACAAACGCTGATTCGCCAGACGCTTCGGATTGATCATTGGACATGTGCTGTCACGACAGCGGCAGGTCGGCTGCCGCTGTTTCTACCGGTCGCGAAGGAGTTGGCCTCGGGGGCTGAGGCAATGACGCAGACCACTGCCCGCGTGCGGGTTGACGGTGGTGAGTGGCAGGTGGCCGATGATGCCAGCGGTCGTCTCCTGGTCGACCTCGACCGCACGGGTGGAACCCATCTGCTTGAAATTGAAATACGCCAGCCCCGGGCCAACAGGCCGACGATCGGTCGGCTTTCTTTACCGAACAGAGTTGCACTCGAGCGATCCGGCCTCCCCGCCTCTACCTTATACAGGAGGGTCTACTGGGAGGTGTTGACACCGCCGGATGCCGTCGTGCTGGCGGGACCTGCTGGATGGACTGCCCAGCAGGCTTGGGGCTGGACGAGTCTAGGCTTTCGACCGACGCCGGTGGTTTCCGCAGAGGAACTCGCAGCCTGGGTGACTGCTGCTGCAGACCGAAAGGCCACGGGCATGGTTTTGGCCGGGAATGCTGGCTCCGACGCGCTGGCGGAGCGATTAGAGGCGCTAGTGGCGGCACCGGCGGCAGGAATGAATGCAAGGTTGGTGTACTGCGATGTGGGGGCTCCTGCCGCCGCCAGCATCATGCTGATGCCGCAATGGTTGCTGGTGCTCGTGTCCAGTGGCCTCCCGCTGCTGGTCGGGCTGGCGGTGTCGCTGCGGGAACGGCTCCTTGGTCAGTTTGCCGGGCTGCTGGCGGTGGCGTTCATTGCCGGAATGGCACTTGTTCCACTTGCCACATTGACTGTTCTGCAGGCGGCTGTTCCGGGGCTTGTGTTGGCGTCGATTGCGGGAGTCTCAGTCTGGTGGCGGACGGCTCGGCCGCTTGGCCCCCGGCTGGCTGCTGAGGTTCTCTCGGGGTATGAACGCCGACCCGATTCGGTGACGCGGGCCGCCCCCGATGAATCACTCGTGATCAACACCAAGCCCACCTCGGCACAAGCTGCTCCCGAGGTCGCTCCCCAGCGTTCCGTCGCCGAATAGGAGGGAGAGCGCCAATGGTGAAACGAACGGGCAATCATGAGTTGCGGCGATGGCTGCGAGCAAAGGCTGCGACAGCCCGTGCTGAAATCGGCAGTTGGCCGGCCTGGTTGATGCTGGCGGTGGTTATCACGGGCGTGACGGTTCGATCAGACAGCCAGGCGGAAGATCCCAGCAGGGTCGCCCCCTCGACGGCTGAACAGCGGCCGACGGTTCCTGATGCCAGCGGCGATTTGTCATTCATCCGAGTGCAAGTGCCGCCGGGGCGGCTTGCGGAAGTTGTCCCTGCCGGCGTGCAATACGTTCCGATGCCGGCGACGGAGTTCGAAGAGGCGGTCCGCCAGTTCACTGCGCCGGTGGGAAGCCGGTTGACCGGACTCCCTCTCCCAGCCGCCGATCTCGTTCGCTATGAACTTCGGCTGGATAAGGCTGGTCAACTGCTGGGGCAGGTTAAGTTCGCTATCGACGGTGGAGGTGGGCCATCGAATGGGCTGCCGGCAGTCACGATTCCGGTTGGGCAGATTGACATCGGAGATTGCCGCTGGGTGTCAGCGGAGGCAGCGGAGAGCGATAGGGTAGTTGAGCAGTCTTCGCGTTCGGGTGTGGAACAGAGCCAACTCCCTGGCAGCGAGGTCGATCTGTTCGGGCTGTCCGACGGCTCGGTTGAACTGCGGGTGCCAGGCCCCGGAACCGTGACCGCCGCAGTTTCCGCCCGGCCAATACGTGGGCTGCAGCCTCAGGTTCAGGCCGTCCCGCTGGCAGGCGGGCAGCCGGAGTTCTCCTATCGCCTGCCCCTGCTCCCCGCCTTATCAACGACGCTTTTCCTTGATCTGCCCGCCGGCCTTGAGCCGCGAATACCCGGTTTTCGAGGCCGCTCGGAAAGGCCAAAGCCGACAATGGTGGCTGGTGAAAATCGCAGAATCTGGGAGTTTTCTTTTGGCCCGCGGGACGCAGTGGAGATCACCGTAGCGGCAGCGACGAGCCCACGGTTGTTTCTCTGGTCGAGGGCCCATCTGGGTCGCCGGGCGAAGGAACTGACGACTGTCATCATGCCAGCGGGAGTATGGACCAGCCGCGAGCTGACGTTTGGTGGAGGGGCACGGTTGCAGCTGACCGAGCTATCGGTTCAGCCTGGCGAGGGGCGTGAACCGCTTTCCGTCGAGTTGCTTTCGGTGCTGGACGGGTCACTGGCAATCAGGCTTCCGGTTGAAGCATTGGGACGCCCGTGGCCATTACAACTCCGGGCGGTGTTGACTGCTCAGGGACAGAAAAACAAATCGAACCGACTCCCTGGAATCACCATTGAAGACTGGCAGTGGGCTGGTGGCGGACTGGCGGTAACTGTCGAAGCGGATCTGCAGTGCATCGGCGTCGATACCGACGGCTGCCTGCCAATTTCACCCGAGGAGACGTCCCGCTGGCCGCTGCCTGATCCGGGCGTTTTTCCGGTGGACACTGAGAGCGGTTCTCAGCCCCCCGGGGCGGCCTTCGCATTTGAGCTGCAACAGCCCGGTTCAACTGTTGACGTACGTGTCGCTCCGCAACGGCCCGAACTCGATATCGCCAGAGTTACCACGGTCGAACTGACAACCGCTGCGGTCATCGGTCGAGCGGCCTTTGACATCCGGGTGAGGCGGGGCAGCGTCCACCGGCTTGATGCGCTCGTCGGTGATGGTTGGTTCATCGACTCGATCGAGCCGCTTGGGCAGCCAGCCGCTGAGGCAGCTGGATCACCACCTGAGTCCCTGCGTGAACGCCCGGCAATTACGGCCCCCCGGGGCGAAGCGGTCGGAACGGCGGGACCGCGGTACGAGTGGAAGGTTGTCCGTGAACGGCGGGGCGATCGACTCATTCTGGACCTTCCCACCGCGGTGACAACTGACCGGGAACTGCGGCTGCGGATTACCGGACACCGCGCTGCCATCCCTGCCGGAGGTCGTTTCAGCTCAGCCGATATCGAGATGATCAGGATGGCGGGCGAAGTTCCTGGTCGATCTTGGATTGATTTGCAGACCAGTTCCGACACCACCCTGCAGGAGCTTGGTGGAACCGGAGAAGCTCCTCCAGAGACGCTTCCACCCCGGCTGCTTGCCCTCAGTGAGGGGAAGAGTTGGCGGCAGCGGATCGCCAGCGGAATGCTGACGCCACCACGCGGTTTTCAGCTGTTGCGACGGAGGCCGCCCCTGGACGTTCAGACCCAGGCACGCTTCACCGTCCGGGGTGATCGGCTCAACGAGACCTACAGCTTTATCTGTACGCCGATCCAGGGACAGCTTGACGCAGTAACAGTGCACTTCTCCGAGCCAGTCGGTGAGCTGGAGTGGTCAATCCTCGCGGCCGGAAACGCGACTGTTTTTGCTCGGCGGTTAGAGCCGATCGATCGGGCTGGCCGTGAGAGCCCTGCATCAACTCGTTGGCCAACGGCAGTGTCGTACCGCATCGAGGTGACGCCACCGGTGGTCGGGGTCGGAACTCTACGGGCCACTGCTTCTCGTCCTTTCAGCAAAGAGATCCCACTGCCGCTTGCCTGGGTCGAGGCTGCTGTCTCGGCAACTGGTGAAGCGATTGTGCAGGCTGTCGGGCAGGAACGTCCTTTGGTCGAGAACCGCCGGTTGACGGAACTGCCACCTCGCGAGCGGCACTCCGACACACCGCTCGAGACGGTCGCCGAATTGTCGTACGACATGCTGGTGGTTGGTGGTGACGGTCCGGGCAGACCGGCCGCAATGCTGGTGCCGGCACCGGTGGCGGCCCGACCCGTTGCTCGGGCCTGGGTCTGGCAGGAGCGGACAACTGTGCGATGTTTCGCCTCTGCTGCGGCTGAATTTGAGACGGCTTTCGATATTGAAAACGATGGTCGCCGAAGCATTCAACTGAGCCTCCCTGCCGATCATCGGCTCCTCGGGATCACGGTAGCTGGTGAACGAATGCCGCTCCTCGCCGCTCCGACCGGCGAACTGCCGATCTACCTGCCACCGGGAAGACGCCGCCTCACCCTGCTTGTGCGAACGGCTTCCAATACCTCGCCACAGTTTGGGCTTTGGCGATTGAGTACCGACACGCCGACGGTTGACGCCCCAACACTGTTGCGGGAGTGGCAGTTGTTACTCCCTGACACCCTGTCGATCGCTGCAATTCCCAGGGGCTACCGCGAGGTTGCTAGCCAGCAATCCGATTGGAGCAACCGGCTGGTCGGTGGGGTTGCGCGGGCAGCTGAATTGCCCCGAGACCCCCAGCAGCAACCTGGTGTCGACCGGGTTTTTCGGGGTCGTCGATTCGTGCCGAATGGCGGTCGCTATGAACGCCATTCCTTTCTGCTCGTCGATCGGCTGACCCTCGTGATGGCCGCCGGGCTGGTGGCCCTCCTGGTGGCTGGATTGGCAACGCAGATTCCCTGGCGATGGAGTTGGCTACTGCTTGCCCTGGTCACCTTGATGGCCGTGGCTGCGCTCTGGGTGCCACAGCCCCTCGATATGTTGCTGCGGTCAGGTCTTTGGGCGGCCGTGACTGTGGCCATCCTGCGGCTGCGTGGACTCACGAAGCCGGTTGGAATTGGCGGGCTGCTGCTGGCCGCCATCCTGCTGCCTGCTCCAGCCGGAGCTGAGGAAATGCCGCTGCGAGTGTTTGTCACCCCGGTTGAAGAGGGGCTGACGGCGCTCGTGCCACAGCCCTTGTTTCGGCTGCTTGCGGGTGTCGAAACAGGTGCCAGCCGAACAGGTGCGCGACTGCTCGATTGCCGAGTTGAGCCGCAGGCCCGCGAGGCCTGGCGGGCCGCCGGTACTCCGGAGGTGTGGTGGCTCAATTTATTGGTCGAATCAGACGCTGCCACCGTTCTTTCGCTCGATCAGTCACCGACCGAAAGCCGGTTCTCAGAACTGCCCGTGCGGCTGGATGGTGGAGTTGTCCGGGCCAGTCTGTCACCCGATCGGAGAAGGTTGACGGTGCCGCTGCCAGCCGCCGGCCGGCACACCGTGACGATCCCGCTTGAGCCGGCTTGGAACCGCCGCGGGGATCTTGAGGTCGCCGAGGTGCGGCTGCCGGTTTCGCCTCAGACGAGTCTGATTCCGCCCGCCGCAGAGATCGCCAGCCCGGTCGGCAGAAGGCTGGCCTGCGAGTGGTCACGGAATGGTCTGGTCTTTCAGCCGGCAACCGAGTCCCGTCCATCTGACACCGGCCAGCAGGGCTATCGGCTTCCGGCCGCCCGCCTGCTGCGGCTGATTCGGCCGGTTGACGCTGAGGGAACCTTGGTTTCAACGGTCCCGGAGGCCGAAAGCCGAAATCTCATTGCTTGGAATGCCGACGGTTGCCGCCTGATCGCGGAGTTCACCATCGATACCGGGCAGGCGATCCTGCCGACAATCTGGTTGCAGGCCGATCCCCGATTACGTCCAGCCAGAAACGATTCGGCAGACCTGCCGGCTGGTGTGGCTGCCGATTATCAACTGGTATCGGTCGGTCCTGGTGTCTACCGGGTTGACCGTCAGACACCGGTCCGGGGAGAGGCTCGGTTTGAGATTCCGTTCAGCATGCCCTTGGCTGGTCCGGTTGGTGTCGTTGACCTCCCCGATGTCTGGCTTCGCGGTGTGCGGGTCGATCACCGGGAGGTCTTACTGGCCACAGCGGCCGACCTCGATTTCACGGTTCGATTTCCAGGCAGCGCCGCTCCACCCCTGCTGGAGGATTCGTTTGCAGGCATCAGTTGGTCGGTAGATGTCATTGAGACGAGCCTTGAAGCAGGGATCACCGGGCCACGCGGAAGCGGAAGACGAACTTCAGGTGAGAGTAACAGCGACATGCCAACGCTGGCGCTCCAGCGGCAGCCGGTTGTGCTAGAGGTGACCCGGTCGGCGACACCGGTACGCGGTCGGCAGCAGATTGAAATTCTTACCAGTTCTCGGGATACACGACTGGTTTACGAGGCAATGATCGACGCCCGGGCGACGGTCTGGGTCGAGGATAGACTGAGGATCCCAGCGGGCTTCGAGATTGAATCATGTGAACTGAGCGAGCAGCCAGAGACAAGCGAAGCCGCGGCGGCCGGGCAGCCGGTCGATCTGGTGCGAACCGCTGAGCCCTCCGGCAGCCAACGGCTCGTGATCCAACGGCCCCGACCTGGTCGCTATCTGTTGCGGCTCGAGGCCCGTCGCGGCCGCCGGCTACCGGTCGCCGGGCCGGTTCCCTTGGTTTCCTCTGAGTTGGCTGCGGGGCTCCCCTATTCGGTGCTCTGGTCGGATGCTGCCGGTCAGGGATCCCCTGAGTTTTTTGAGGCTCTGGAAAACCCGGGACGTGTTGCTGGTACGCAACAGCCAGCCGAGGCTGAACCGATCTCCGGTGTAGCAGTTGAAGCAGCAACTGGCGTTGCAACCTGGAGGATCGACCTGCCGGTGAATAACGCAGCCTGGTCCTATCGCACGAGCGGCCCGGGTGATCGTCCGTCAGCGGAACTGCGGCGAGAAGGCGTGGGCAGCCCGTTGCCTACCAATCGTCCTGTCGCGACCGTCCGACCGGGGAGCTTCCAGGCAGCGGTCGAATTGGCTGACATTGAAATCGTGATCGATGAGCGGGGCCGGCTGTCGGGTATTGGTCGCTTTGATCTGACGACCAGCCGGTCGGCAGTGGGGCTGCGACTTCCGGAAGGCTTTCGCCTGTTTGAGTTGCTGGTTGATGGCAGAGAGGTGCAGCCGGCAGTGCCGGGCCGTGAAGGGCCGGATGATGTCTGGACAATCACACTGCGGCCCAGTCCCTGGCCCCGGGAGATCGTGGCTGTCTTTGCTGGCGAGATCGGCACCGAGGTGATGGAGGGCGAACCGGTGCTGTTTGAGCCGCCGATGCTGACAGGTTTGCCGACGAAGCGGGTGATCTGGACGGTGGACCATCCCGCAAGACTCTCTCCGCGGGTGGCAGGTGCGGGCCGCACGACAACAACGATCGAAGCCAATCGCATTCGTAGGGAGGCCGGTGCGGCCATCGACAAGTTGCTGGCCGGGCTGACTCCCAGCGGGACGGTTGCTGCTGAACGCTTCGAGCGTTTTCGAAGTCTGCGGCAGCCGGGCTTGTCACCACTGGAGGCCTGGGCGGTTGTTGAATCAGGTCTCCCTGCCGCAAGTGATGACGGGCCTTCCGTCGGTGGTTTCTTGGTCGACGATTCACGCTGGTCTAGGCTCACCCTGTTGCCGGCACCTGAGCAGCCTGCCATTACGGTTCGGTTTGTGGCGATCACAGCCAATGAGTCAGGGCGGACGGCTGCCACGCTGTTGGTGTTTCTGGCGGGTGCGGCCGGCTGGTGGTCGGTGACGCGGCGACCAGGGCGAACCTTTGCTGCTGCCTCGCGCTGGTGGCCGGCAGTGGTTGGGCTCGGCGGGATCGCCTGGCTGCTCAACCGCGAGCCACTCTGGCCGGGCCTCGTTGTGGTGGCTGCAACGGCAGTGACGCTCGGTACGCGTTGGCTGCGGGGTCTTGAGGAACAGCGGCGGCCTGAGATTTCACCGGCCGAGGCAGAGACGATCGAATATCGGCGGGATGGCCCTGCCGGGGCCTCATCGGTTACCCGCACCGCTGTCGGACAGTTCTCACAGCCCGTTCGCTGAGACAGCGAACGACTGTCTCCTCTTTCGATGGATGAACTCGGGACGCCATCACTTTGTGGCGCTGAACTTATAGGCGGTGTTGGCGGGGTCGAAGTCGGCGTCAGTAAAGCCGTTGTTCACCTTCACGTTCATGTAGGTGTACTCCTCCATCAGCACCGGCTGTCCGCCCTGCTCGGCCGGCCAGTCGTAGGCCTCGTAGCGGATCGGAATCAGGAGTTCATCATCGATGTAGACCCGGGCGAGATGAAATCGGAAGTTTCGCCGCGGCACCGGATGGACCACCTGCACGCAGGTGCAGACCCGGCCGTTGACCTTGGCCTCGGGGTAGAAGTTCACCTCGCACTCACCGAACTGCTTGTCATGCTCAGCTACTTCGACGAGTCGCTTGGCAAGATTTTCGACGCCCAGTTCCGTAATCGGATAGCGATTGCCCTGCATCGCCAGCATGCTCTGTGGTTTCAGTGACACCGTGCCGACCATCGCCCGAACGCCGCTGCCGGCATGGGCCAGCATGTTTCCGTCGTTCCGGCCGTCGACGTAGATTACCTCCTGCCCCTTCACGCTATCGGGTGCGAGAAAGTAGAGATAGACGCTGAACGGTTGATGCCTGATCTTGGCGAACATGTACTCGTGTGGCTTTAGTTCACCGCTAATCCGCTCTCGCTTGACCACCGTGCAGGAGTAGTCCTGAATGTTGGCCTTGACGTTGGCCAGCCCCTTGGCGGCGAGCGCCAAGGCCGGCTCAAGTGGATGCTGACCAGGGGCGGTGTTGGCGACCGCATCAGAAGCCCCGACATTGCCCTCGGCGGCTCCGCCATTGGGCAGCAGCCCTGGCTGTTCGGCTGGTTCGTTCGCGGTAACCACGGAGGCAAGGAGACAGGGGAGCAGGGCCCAGACGAAGCTGCTGCGACGCCGCCGAACTTGGTGCGGCAGTACTCTCGACGCAGGCGTGCCAGATCCGCTCATACCAGAATCCTCCATTGGATCGCTTGAATGACCATTGTCTGCCGGATGCCGCGGAGCCGCGGGGGTGACAGGCTGGCGATGTTGTTCCATTGGTCTATCGCTCCGCGGAGACCCGCGGCGTTGCTTTTCTTGTGGCGGCTCACCTCATCCGCACCATGCGAACGACCGGGCGAGCCACTTCAATCGGCTGAGGCGGTCCAGCAAATACCACCGGGCCACCAACTGGTCGGGAAACGGTAGCGATCGAGTCCGGGGCGGGCTATGGCAAAAATGCCTATTCTGAAAAGCCCGGCGGAAGGTTTTTTGGGGAATCCTGCCGTTTTTGGTCCCCCTGCGGGTAGAGTATCGAGGGTCTGCCCGACCCGCCGCCCTTTCTAACCCGTCTCGCTATGGATTCTGTCGCTCCGCTGCTTGTCGCTGGCCCGCTTGAGGTCTTTCGAGTGGTGTCGCAGCCGTTTGCTGAAAACAGCTACATCATCCGGCGGGACGCACAACCGGGCTGCCTGGTGATTGATCCCGGTTTTGAGCCTGACACCATCATTTCGTTGCTCGACAGCCTCGGCCTCGAACCAGAGGCTGTCTGGCTGACGCACGGGCACTCTGATCACATTGCCGGGGTGGCACCGCTGCGGCAGCATTGGCCCCGGCTGCCGATCATGATCGGCCATGCAGATGCCGAAAAGCTGACCGATCCGGTCGCAAACCTCTCCGCTGGCTACGGGATTTCCGTGACCAGCCCGCCAGCGGATACGCTGCTGAAGCATGGGGATGGTGTCGGGTTTGGGGGCTTCGAGGCGTCGGTGGTTGAGATTCCCGGCCATTCGCAGGGCCATGTGGCCTTCCTGTTTCCCACCGAACCGATGCTCGTTTTCGCCGGCGACATACTGTTTCACGAGAGCATCGGCAGGACCGACTTTCCCGACGGTGATTTCGCCGCGCTGGCTGCGGGAATTGTTGAACACCTCTATTCACTTCCCGACACTGCCATCGTGCTGCCCGGCCATGGAGAGCCGACGACCGTCGGTCACGAGAAAAAGTACAACCCTTTTGTTTCAGCCCCCTGAGCCGGTGGGCTCCCGGTTTTCCATCACAGTTTCAACCTCCTCCGATGCTCGCCCCTGCTGATCTGTCGCCACCCCCCCACACCCAACCGGTGAGCCGGACCGCTCTGTGCCGGCTGACCGGGCTGGGGCTGGCCGGACTTGCCAGGTTGCTCGCCGGGGCAAGCGCACGCTGGATTGCCAGCCAGCCTGACACCTGCCAGCGGGTCTACTTTGCCAATCACACCAGCCACCTCGATGCCCTGCTGATCTGGGCCTCGCTGCCGCGGACCGTGCGGGAGGTGACCAGGCCGGTGGCCGCCAAAGACTATTGGTCGGGTGGTGTAGTTCGGCGGTGGCTGGCCCAGGAGGTCTTCGATGCGATTCTTATCGACCGCACCGACATCAAGGTCCATCAAAGCCCCGTTGATCTGATGCTGCGCGAGGCGGGCACGAACTTCTCACTAATCGTGTTTCCCGAGGGCAGCCGCAGCGTGACGGGTGAGGTTGGGGAGTTCAAAAGTGGACTCTACTACCTCGCCAAGAAGCGGCCCGACATCGAGCTGATTCCGGTACACATCGACAACCTCAACCGCGTGCTGCCGCGGGGAGAGTTCCTGCCCGTGCCGCTGCTATCGTGCATCAGTTTTGGACCGCCGCTCTGGCTGGAGCGGGACGAGGCCAAACTCGATTTTCTGGCCCGGGCTCGACGGGCTGTCCTGTCGCTGAAGGAGTAGCCGGCCGCTGGGCGGTCTGACCGTGAACGATATTCGTACCATCGCTCTGATTGCCGGCGTGCTGCTGCTATTGCTGCTGGTCACTGCTGTAGGCCAATTTCTCAAGCGGCACCCTGACCGGGGAATTGATCCGGCAGCCGTGCGAACCTTTAACCTGCGGATCCGGGGCTGGTGGATCCTCTGTAGCGTGTTGGCGGCAGCCTTCTGGCTGGGGTCGACTGCCACGGTGACGCTGTTTGGGCTGGTCTCGTTCTGGGCTCTGCGCGAGTTCATCACGCTGACGCCGACCCGCAAGGGAGACCACCGCGCACTCTTTTGGGTGTTCTTTCTGTTCACGCCGCTGCACTACGTACTGGTCGGAATGAACCGGTACGACATCTACAGCGTCTTCCTTCCGGTCTATGCCACCCTGTTTGTGCTGGCGCGTTCGGCGGTGGCGGGTGACTACAAGCGATTCCTCGAGCGGACTGCCAAAATTCAGGCCGGGCTTGTCGTCTGCGTCTACTGCCTTTCGTTTGCCCCGGCGCTGCTTGAGTTGCCGATCGCCACAGCCGCTGCCGGCGGCCGGGATGCCAACTTTCGGCTGCTCTTCTTCCTGATTCTGCTGGTCCAGTTTGCCGACTGCATGCAGTACGTCTGGAGCCGGGTGCTGGGCCAGCGGCTGGTGGCGGCGGCGGTCAGTTCCAGCCGAACCTGGGAGGGCCTGCTGGGCAGTGCGACCAGCACGGCATTGTTGGCCGCGGTGCTCTGGTGGGCAGCGCCTCCCTACCAGCCCTGGCAGGCGGCGGTGGCTGGCCTCGTCGTGGCCGTGATGGGCTTCGCCGGTGGCATGACAATGTCAGCCATCAAGCGGGACCGCGGCGTCAAAGATTATGGCACTCTTGTCGTCGGCCACGGTGGTGTGCTCGACCGGATCGATTCGATCTGCTTCGCTGCTCCGGTCTTCTACCACATGACGGTGCTGGTCACGGGCGGCTGACCGGGGCCGGCTCGGTCGCCAGGCTGCTGCTGCCCTGACGCTGGGTCCGCCGAGCCTGCAGCACGTAGATCGACTGGCGGCTGGTGGTTGTGGCCAGCCGTTCGGGACTTGGCTGCCGGCTTGGTGCGGGGTCGGGGCTCTGGCCTCGGGTGGTTGGTGACCACGTGGCGGGTTCGGAAATGACAGCTGCGATGGCTGCCGGTGGAGCTGGGCAGCCCTTCTTCACCCAGTCGAGCCAGGTCTGTTGCAGATTGGCCAGGTCGCCCACGCCATAGTGCCGGCCAAGAGCGGTTGCCCAATCGTTGCTATCAAGGCCATCTCCGACGAAGGCGACATAGCGACGGCGGCCGCCGCGTTCAATCAGGTAACGCGCCAGGGAATAGCCCTGGGCGTAGAGCGGCAGCACGTCGGCGGGATACTCCCGCATGGCAAACATCTCGGGAAAGGCGATGCCGCGGCCGGTCCGCAGGAACTCAATCAGCATCCGGTGCTGACGGGCCCGCTCAACGGGATGTTCGACCGTGGTGCAGGCGCCTTCGTCGGCCCAGCGGGGAAGCGGCTGCCGAAAATGGCTGGCAAAAATCGTGTGGGTGATCTCATGGGGTAGCACCGAGTCGAGAATTCGCTCTTCGCTGCCCTGGATGGACATTGTCCAGTTGAAGACCTCACCGCGGTCGAAGACGAAACTCGTTGCGCCGCCAGCACCAAGGTTTGGGGCGACTTGCGCGGTGATCGGGCAGGGGCGGCTCCAGCGTGGTAGCGGCTGGCCGGTCCATTCGACTGCCAGATCGTGGCGGTACTGTTCAGCAGCGTCGCCAATCCGCCTGGCCAGCTGGTCAGAAGGTGCCTCAATGACGAAGTTGGCGGTGCGATAGCCGGCGGCTTGTCCTGCGGTCGTCGCAAACAGGCCTACCAGTAAGGCCAGCAGAAAAAACACTCGAAACCGAATCTGTCCAACCTGCATACGACCACCACTTCCAAAGGTTCTGCCGCCCAGGCGGTGCTGCCGCCAACGGTGAGCGGCGGACGGTAGCGGTGGCCCGCAGTCGGAACCAGAGCGGTTTCGCAGCGATCAGTCTGCTGGCATCAGCCGCGGCCAGGCGAGTTCAAGCCGGGCTAGTGGGGGGATTTCCAGCGTCGTGCCGGTAGCGAGGGAGATGCTGGGGGTGATGGCCCGATTCCACGCAAACAGGCTGCGGTAATAGCGGCCATCACCGTAGGCCCGCTCGGCGATGCTCCACCAGCAGTCATCGGCCACCACAACGTAAGGCTGGCCGGGAGTGACAGGGGGTGGGCCAGACGGTGGGGCTGCTTTCGCCGGAGGAGGTCTGAAAGCCGGTGCTGTTGTCGCCTCGGTCTGCGGCTGGAGCGGCTCTGAAGCCGGTGGTTGAAGACGCGCTGCGGCAGCTGTCTGAGTCAGCCCTGTGGCGCTCTGGTCGGCCGCTTTCCAAGGGGGTGATGCAGCCGTGACCGGTTCATCGTTGGAAACGAGCGTTGTGGAGATCAATGATGATGAAAATCGTGAAGGGGAGCTGACGGAGTCAGACGTTGAGCGGCTCATGGCGGCGGGTGCTGCAAGCGTCGGCAGATCAGCTGGGGCCAGCCGTTGAACACCGGTGTCGGCAGGTGGTTCGGGGCCGAGTGAGGGCAACGGTTCAGACCGGGGCCGCGGCGTGAGCACGGGGGGCGGGACGAGCGGAGTAGGGGCCGCCAAAGCTGCGCTGGTGTGAATGTCAGGGCCAGTCCCCTTCGGTGGCCGGGGGCTGAACAGCCTGATTGAGAGCGCAGCGACAAAGAAGCCGGCCAGTAGGCCAAGCAGCGTCAGCAGAAATCGCGACTCGCGTCCCATGAGAGACCAGCAGGGAATAATGCCTCACGGCCACATTGGCCGAGCCTCAAGCGGCGGGGATTCTGCTGAAACCCGCCTGCCGCTGCCAGAGCGATCAGGCCAGGCGGGCGGCCGCCCGCAGCCGGGCAGATCGGGAGCGGGAATTCGCCCCCACTTCATCAGGCTGGGCCTCGCGGGGTGACCGGGTCAGGCAGTCCCAGGTCTGCGGGCTGCGAAAAGCCGTCTTGACCAGCCGATCCTCAAGGGAATGAAACGAGATCACCACCAGTCGGCCACCGGGCCGCAACCGGGTGGGAATGCGTTCCAGGGCAATCTGGAGGCTCTTCAGTTCCTCGTTCACCGCAATTCGCAACGCCTGAAAGGTGCGGGTGGCGGGGTGGATGCGCGGGGGTGGCGATTGGCGGGGAATGGCGGAGGCAACCAGCCTGGCAAAATCACGGGCTGATTCGATTGGCTGACGTTCGCGAGCCGCTGCGATCCGCCGGGCGATCCGCCGGCTGTAGCGTTCCTCGCCAAACTCATAGATCAAGTCGGCCAGGGTTTCGGGCCGCAGCCGGTTGACCAGTCGCCAGGCAGGCTCGCCTTCGGTCGGATCAAACCGCAGGTCAAGCGGACCGTCGGCCTCGAAGGAAAACCCGCGGCTGCGATCGGCCAGTTGGTCACTCGACAGCCCGACGTCGAGCAGCACGCCATCGACTGTCTCGACACCGACCGCATCGAGCACTTCGGGGATGTCCCGGAAATTGGCCTGGGCAAAGCGGATCGGCAGGCCAGCCAGTTCTCGGGCTCCTCGATCGATGGCCAATGGATCGCGGTCAATGGCGATCACCCGGCCGGTCGGCCCGACGGCCTGGGCCAGTAACCGGGTGTGGCCGCCACCGCCGAGCGTGCCATCAACAACGGTCATGCCGGGTTCAAGGGCGAGGAACGAGAGCGACTCCCGCGGCATCACGCTGACGTGCTTGCTGGTGGGAGGGGGCGGTACCGTCGGGGGCGGTGTTTCGCTCACGTGGGTGCTTGATTGTTGGGTAGTGCTGAGAGAACGCTCACCCAGTTTACCACCACCCCGTTGGGCAACCGCGGCAATTGGCGCGGTACGCTTTGCCTCATGCAGAACGACCCCGAAGCCGCCGACTGCTACGACTACGAACTGCCAGCCGAGCTGATTGCCCAAGAGCCGCTAGCTGATCGGGCGGCGGCACGGCTGCTGGTGGTGGAGCGGGCGAGCGGCAGCCTGCGGCATGCCCACATTCGCGATCTGCCTGAGCTGCTCAGCCCGAACGATCTGGTGGTGGTCAACGATACCCGGGTGGTGCCGGCCCGGCTGATCGGGCAGCGAGCGGAGACCGGCGGCCGCTGGGAGGGGCTGTTTCTGGCGGAGGTTCTGGCTGCAGGTAACCGCCGTTGCTGGTCGATCCTCGCCAAGACCCGGGGCCGCCCGGCCGTCGGTGAGCGGATTACGCTTGTCGATCCAGCAGGAGCCGCTGCTGTCGAACTCCTTCTGGTCGGCCGTGGCGAGGGGGGCACCTGGGTGGTTGAGCCACAGGCCGACGAACCGACGCCCGTGGTGCTTGCCCGTGTCGGCCGCGTGCCGCTGCCGGGCTACATTCGTGGAGGTGAGGCTCGGGGCGAGGACGTCGACCGCTACCAGACGGTCTTTGCCGAGCAGCCCGGATCGGCCGCTGCGCCGACTGCGGGACTGCACTTCACGCCGCAGCTACTTGAGCAACTGAGTGCCCGGGGCATCAGACGCGCGGAGGTAACGCTGCATGTCGGCCTCGACACCTTCCGGCCGATCGGCACCGAACGGATCGCCGATCATCCGATGCACACCGAGTGGTGTGCGGTGCCGGCAGCGACAGTGGCGGCTGTGCGGGAGACGCGAAGCCGCGGCGGCCGGGTGCTAGCGGTTGGCACAACGGCGGTGCGGTCACTTGAGACGGCTACCCGCGATGGCCAGCTCGAGCCGTTCACCGGGCCGACCAGCCTCTACATCCGTCCGGGCTTTTCGTTTCACGCAGTCGACTGTCTGCTGACCAATTTTCATCTGCCACGAACGACGCTGATGGTGCTCGTCAGCAGCCTTGCCGGTCGCGACCTCATCCGCCGGGCCTATGCCGAGGCGATCGCCAAGGGCTACCGCTTCCTCAGCTACGGCGATGCGATGCTGATTGTGTGAGCCCGACAACTCGTTCGCTCTGTGGAACGACCTCTACGCTTCCTCTTGGCAAGACGGCGAGGTTCTGTTTGTCTTCGTGTTCTTTGTGTCTCCGGTGGTGGTTTCCGTTCTTCGCGGGTGAACTGAGTTCTCGTCATTCCCCGCAGCCTGCTGGAGCAGGCGGGGATGTTTCAGGGGTTCTGCGGGGAGGTCGACCGGTACCTGTCGATGCTTCTCGATCCTGCGCAGACCCGCTGGATGCCGCGGGCGGCAGCTGAAGAAGACCCGTCGTTCAAGCAGCTGATTCCGTATTGCGTGCTCAGTTGGCGGGACGCGTCCGGCACGCCGCAGTACTTCGCCTACACCCGCGGCGGTGGCCAGAGCGAGGCCCGGCTGCGGGCCAAACGTTCGGTCGGCATCGGCGGCCACATCGCCAGCACCGACGGTGAGCATGGCGATGACGCCTCGTACGAGGCGGGCATGCGGCGGGAGCTCGCTGAGGAGGTCGTCATCGGTGGCAGCTTCACCAGCCGCTGTGTCGGCCTGATCAACGACGATGCCACGCCCGTTGGCAGCGTGCATCTTGGCATTGTCCATGTATTGGAACTGCAGCGGCCCGAGGTTGAGTCACGGGAGGCGGAGCTGATTGAGTGTGGCTTTGAGCCGCTGGCCAGCCTGCTGGCCGATCGTGAGCGGTTCGAGACCTGGTCCCAGATTGCCCTCGACGCGGTCGCAACCGGAAGTCTGAGCTGAACCGACGGCCACTCTCTGTTGCCGGGCGGCGTTGTCGGTCAGAATCAAGGGATGCCTGCTGATTCCTGGATCTATCTCGACAACCACGCCACGACCCGGCTCGATCCGCTGGTGCTGGAGGCGATGCTGCCCTGGCTGACGAACCACTACGGCAACGCCGGCAGTGGCACCCATGACCTCGGGCTCGAGGCTCGGGCGGCGGTCGAGACGGCTCGGCACCAGGTGGCAGCAGCAGTCGGTGCCACGCCGCGGGAGATCGTCTTCACCAGCGGGGCGACCGAGAGCGTCAACCTTGCGTTGCTGGGTGCGGCTAGCCGTCGGCCGGGGGGACGACTGGTAGTGGTGGCCACCGAACATGCCGCCGTGCTCGATACTGCTGACCAACTCGAAAGGCAGGGTTGGCCTCTGACAAGGCTGCCTGTTGCCGGTCGCGACAGTGACTGCCCCGGGCTGATCGATCTGGATCGGCTGGCTAATGAAGTCGACGACCAGACCGTGGTCGTGTCAGTGATGCTCGCCAACAACGAGATCGGTCTGATTCAGCCGCTTGCCGATGTGGCCGCAATCGTGCGACGCCATGGGGCGTTGCTCCATGTTGACTGTGCCCAGGCGATTGGCAACCTGGCGGTCGACGTCGACTCACTCGACGCCGATCTGGCGAGTTTCTCAGCGCATAAGTGCCACGGGCCGAAGGGTGTCGGTGCGCTCTATGTGCGGCGGCGGCAGCGGCTGGTGCGGCTTGACCCCCAGACCTTTGGCGGCGGGCAGGAACGGGGCCTGCGAAGCGGCACGCTCAACGTCCCGGGCATTGTTGGCATGGGCCGGGCCTGCGAACTGGCGACGGCCGGGGTGCCGAACACGCCGATCGCGGTGGCGGCTCTGCGGGATCGGCTCTGGCAGCGGCTGGCTGAGCAGGTGCCAGGGCTGCGGCTCAACGGCCCGCCGCTGACGCCGGGCCAGCGGCTGCCCAACAACCTTCATATCGAGTTCCCCGGCATCGACGGCGGGACACTGCTGGCTGAACTCTCCCGGGCAGGGGTCGCTGCCAGTGCCGGCAGTGCCTGCTCGAGTGAACATCCGCGGCCCAGCCATGTGCTGCTGGCGATTGGTCTGTCCGAGGAAGAAGCCCGCCGCAGCCTTCGGTTTGGGCTGTCGCGGCTGACCACCGAAGCCGAAATCGACCGGGCGGCGGAGGCCATAACCGGTGCATTCAACCGGCTTTCCGGCAGTTGAAGGAGGTGTAGCTCTTTGCCCGTTGCGGTGGCTGGGATATAAACTTAAAGAGGTTTCTCAGACGCTCTGTGCTGACTGCCCGAATCGTGGGCCGGCACGGTTCCTTGTTTTCTGGAGGATATGCAGATGTCGGTCACGCTCACGGAAAAGGCGGCTTCAGAGGTCAAGAAGATCATCGCCGATCAGAAACTCGACGAGGCCACGGTCCTGCGAGTCGGGGTTGCCGGCGGCGGCTGCAGCGGCTTTCAGTATTCACTCGGTTTCGATACCCAGTGGGACCCGAAGGCCGATAGCAAGAGTGAGCAGCATGGCGTTGCCGTGGTGGTCGACAAAAAGAGCGATCTCTTCCTCGATGGCACGACGCTCGATTTTCACGAAGGCATCGACAAGCGGGGCTTCACCTTTAACAACCCCAACGCCACCAAGAGTTGCGGCTGCGGCAGTTCGTTCCAGGCCTAGCCATTTGGCTGACCCGGACGGCAGACAGAGGAGGCCCGGTGGCGGCAGAAAAAGTTTTTATTGTCGGCATCGGAGATGACGGCGTGGAGGGCATGACCTCCCATGCGGTGCGGCTCATCGAAGAAGCCGAGCGACTGATTGGGCCCGACTCCTGCCGCGAAGCTGTGCCTGCCCGACTTCGCGATCGGCTTGAAACCGTTGGCAGCCTCGACGACCTAGTTGACCGCATTGAGGACCTCCAAGGCCAGCGGCTGGTCGTCCTCGCCTCCGGTGACCCACTGTTTTACGGCACCGCGCGGTTCGTCTGCAGTCGGCTGGGCAAGGACCGCTTTGAAGTGGTGCCCAATGTCAGCAGCATGCAGCTTGCTTTCGCCCGCGTGAAGGAGAGTTGGGAGGATGCCTACCTGGCGAGCCTGTCGGGCCTCTCAACCATCGAGCGGGTGATCGAAAAGATTCGCACCGTCGACACGGTGGGACTGTTCACCAGCGATCAGTGGCCGCCGAACGTGGTGGCGGCTTCGCTGCTTGAGCAGGGGTTGCAGGGCTATCAGGCCTATGTCTGCGAAAATCTTGGTTCCCCTGATGAGCGGGTGACGCAGGGCAGCCTCAAGCAGATTGCCGCCGACTCGTTTGGGCCGCTGAATGTGATGATTCTGGTGCGGCCGGGTGGTCCGCCAGAGACGCCCGACGAGGCAGGCCGAAGGTTTTTCGGGAATCGCGACGAACTGTTTTTGCAGTCGCGGCCAAAGCGGGGGTTGTTGACGCCGGCTGAGGTCCGCAGTCTGGCACTGGCAGAGATGTCACTGACGTCCACAAGCATCGTTTGGGATGTCGGTGCTGGCAGCGGTTCGGTGGCGGTGGAGGCAGCGCGGCTGGCTTCGCAGGGAAGGGTCTATGCCATCGAAATGGATCCGGACGACCACGGGCTGATCGAGGAGAACGCTCGGCGGTTCGGCGTCGGTAATTTGAAAGCAATCCTCGGCCGGGCCCCCGACGCTTGGGCCGAACTGCCTGCTCCCGACAGCATCTATGTCGGTGGGAGCGGCCGGGCGGTTGCCAGTCTGGTCGTGCATGCTCTGCTGCGGGCCCGCTCGGATGATGCCGCCTATTGGATGGTCAACATTGCTCGGGGCATTGAGCAGATGGACCGGATTCGCTTCGAGGCAATCAACCCCAATTTCCTGATGGCGGCAACCAAGGCGGGCTGACATGGACGAGCAGCTGCCGGAGCCACTTGATGTGATCGCCGTCGGGGCCCACCCCGATGACGTCGAAATTGGCTGTGGTGGGTCAGTTGCCCGGCTGGTCGATCAGGGGCTGCGGGTTGGCATTGTCGACCTTACCGACGGCGAGCCGACGCCACGGTCGAGTGGCCCGGAACAGCGGCTGGCTGAGGCCCGGGCGGCTGCAGCTGTACTCGGCGTTGTCCATCGGGAACAGCTTGGCTTTCCCAACCGCCGGCTGTTCGATGGCTTTGAGGTGCGGGTCGCCCTCGCCAAGGTCTTCCGACGTTTCCGGCCCCGACTGGTACTCGGCCTCGGTGACAAGACGCCGTTGGCTTCGCCCGACCATGCCCAGGCCGTCGCCATCACCGAGGCGGCGGTGTTCTATTCGCGGTTGACCAAGTGGGACGACACCTTTGATGGGCTGCCGGTGCACACCGTGCCGAACCTGCTCTGCTATTTTTTATTTGCAGGGGTCGCCGATCTGCCAGCTGCCCACTGGCCGATTGTGGTCAACATTCACGGGCTGCTCGATCGCAAGCTTGAGGCGATTCGCTGCTATGCCTCGCAGTTTCCACCAGAAAAGGCCCACATCTACCCGCGGGTCGAGGCCCTGGCCCACACGGTTGGCCTGATGGGGGGGTGTGAGGCCGGAGAATTGTTGGCCGGCAGTCGCATCCCCTGCACAAATGATCTGACAGGCCTACTGTTGGAGGTATGAGTACTGTTGCCACGTCCCCATCGTCGTTTGCTGTCCCGTCGGCCACCGAATCGTCGACAGGCCCTCTCGCTCCAGCAACCGCCGTCGTGCGGCCCTGGATGCGGTGGACGCTTGTCGCGGCGGGAATCTACAACCTGATCTGGGGCGGGGTGGCCATCCTCGCGCCGAAGCTCAGCTTTGAACTGGTGGGGATGGAACTGCCCCGTTATCTGGAATTCTGGCAGTGCATTGGCATGATCGTGGGGGTGTACGGCGTCGGCTACCTGGCTGCCGCTTCAAATCCGATCAGGCACTGGCCGATCACGTTGGTCGGCTTGCTCGGAAAGGTCTTTGGTCCCATCGGGTTTGCCGAAGCACTCTGGTCAGGAAAACTGCCGTTGGCCTTCGGCTGGAATATCATCACCAATGACCTCATCTGGTGGCTCCCCTTCACCTTCATTCTGATGGCTGCCTGGAAGGCCCGTGGTGTCTCGGGTGACTGATGCGATTTCAACCGACTGTGATGTCGCCGTAATTGGCGCCGGCATCGCTGGCCTCGCAGCTGCGACGACGCTCTCAGCGTCTGGCCGAAGGGTTGTTGTGCTGGAAAAGTCTCGCGGCATCGGGGGTCGAATGGCGACTCGCCGGATTGGTGGAGCTGTCTGCGACCACGGTGCCCAGCACTTTGCGGTGAAGGGGCGGGCCTTTGGCAGCATTGTGGCGGAGGCGGAAGCTGCCGGGGCGGTCACTTCCTGGTGCGATCTGTTTCCGGCTGCGAAGACGGCGGCGGGGCCAGCTGTTGATCCGCTGGACAAGGCAGGCCATGCCCGCTGGCGGGGAGTGAAGGGCATGACCGATCTGCCCAAGCGGCTGGCGGCGCAACTGTCGGTGCCGGTCCGGACGCAGACGCGGGTGGCGGCTGTTGCAGCAGAAGGCGAGCGGCTCAGCTGCCGGTTCGATGACGGCGATGTCCTCACGGCTGCTGCTGTGATCGTCACCGTACCGGTGCCTCAGGCAATCGACCTCTTCACTGCTGGCGGTTTCACACCACCGCAGGCCGATGCTGCTGGCTGGGAGCAGCTCGCAGGTGTCGCCTACGACCCTTGCTTCAGCCTGATGCTGGTCCTCGACCGGCCCAGTCTGCTGCCACCACCGGGTGGCCTTGAAGTTGAGGCGGGTCCGTTGGCCTGGATTGCTGACAACCAGCAGAAAGGCATTTCAGCAGTGCCGAGCCTGACGATTCAGGCCCGCGGGGACTTCAGCCGCGAGCATTTTGAAAATGATCAGGCCGAGGTGACCCGGTTGCTGACCGAGGCGGCGGCAGCCTGGATTGACGGTGATCCGGCAACGAGCGTGACCGATCACTCACTCCAGCGGTGGAAATTCGCCTTTCCGGTCGAGCCGCTCAAGCAGCCCATGGTCGCGCTGAGCCACAGCCCGCCGGTCGTCTGCTGCGGTGACGCCTTCGGCGGCGGTCGAGTCGAGGCGGCAGCCTCCAGCGGCTTGGCGGTGGCCCGCTGGCTCGAACGGCTGCCAGCGTAACGCCGCATGGTCGTAAGCCGACGCCCTGGCACGACAGATTGCCTGTCCCGGGGTATGATTGCTTCCCCGGATGGGCAACCTTCCAGACTCGGGACCCGGGCAGCGGTGAGGTGCTGGCTGAGCTGCATGCCTACTCGGCCGCCGATGTCGACAAGGCTGTCGAAGCTGCCAACGAGGCCTTCCGAAAGTCGGGCTGGGCGACTCTTGCTCCCAACGATCGGGCGGTGCGGCTGCATCGATTTGCCGACCTGGTTGAGAGCCGTAAGGAGATTGTCGCCCAGATCGAGGCGATTGACGCTGGCAAGCTGCCGGCCCATGCTCTCGGTGACATCCAGACGTTCATCGGTTCACTTCGTTACTTTGCCGACATGGCCCAGCATGTTCAGCGGCGCAGCCAGTTGGCAGTGGCTGGTCACGAGGCCTGGACGCTCCGCAACCCCTGGGGGGCGTGTGGCTTCATCTTTCCCTGGAACTTCCCGATGCTGTTGATGGGCTGGGGGACCGCCCCAGCGCTTGCCGCCGGCAACACCGTGGTGGTCAA